>CAMBGO010000029.1 GCA_945866165.1 Chitinophaga pinensis
ATTTCCTCTTTAATCCTTTCCTCAAGAACAGATGTTGGCACCTGCAACAATTTCATTAATTGAATTTGTTGTGGAGAAAGTTTTTGATGAAGCTTTTGATAAAGGCCCTGAGATAATGCCATTGCCGGAAAGGTCGGATTTAAGAAATTTGTATCTTCACTGCAAATTTACAAACAAATCAATCTCATTGTTTAGAATAATAACTTTTATAATTTTTATGCTTTTTGCAACAAATGATGCAAACAGCCAGCCCAAGCCCAGCAATCAACCTAGATTTATTTTTATTCCTCAACGATACAATATCGACAAGCCCAGTAATACAAAACAATTGAAACCAAATCTTGCAGAAAATAAAACAGGATTCTTCTGCAGACAAGAATGGAAATTTGAAAAGAAGACAGGGGTTCCATTTCGATTTAGACTAGGGTCATTAGAATATGTAAATAAGATGGAAGGCAAATAACACCTTAAGTGTACCCGGGATTTACCTCAGCCTTGATTCCTAATGCCATCTAATAATTCATTCAACTTTTTTAAATCTACTTTGCTGAGGTTCGAAAACATTTTTTCTGTATCCTTAACTTTTTTATCTAGACGATCAAGCATTTTTTTTCCTTCAATAGTAATACTTACCTCAACCAGTCTTTTGTCGCTTGAAGATGTTTTTTTCAAAACCAATCCCTTTAATAAAAGCCTGTCTACAATCCTGCTCGTATCACTCATTTTATCGAGCATTCTCTCCCTAATCTTAAGAGTTGAAAGTGGGGCTGGATCACTTCCCCGAAGTATTCGTAAAATATTAAACTGCTGAAGGGTTATATCTTCAGGCAACAGCGCTGCCTTCACCCGATCTGTAACCCAATGGTATGTAAAAATGATATTGATGATTGCCTTTTGACTTTCACTCGTAAAATTCTGTTGGTGTATTTCGGTTTCCAGGGCCATAGATCAAACCTTATATATTTTTATTTGGGTCTACAAATTCATGGGCATATATCTTAATGAGCACTATGAAATAACTAAATATCAATGGTCCGAAAATAAATCCCATAAATCCAAAAAGCTGAAGTCCTATGATTACTCCAAAAATGGTTATGAGCGGATGGACATTACCAATTTTTTTCATCAAAGTTACCCTAGCAAGATAATCAACATTACCGGTTATAATTAAGCTATAAATCATCAATCCAGATGCTTGCACATTCATGCCTTCTGAAAAAAGATATACAACAAGCGGAACCCAAATCATCATGGTCCCAATTATTGGGAAAAAAGCAAATATGCCAGTAAGAAAGCCCCACATCAAGGCATCATTTAATCCAAATATTTTATACCCTACAAATGCAGTGATGCCTTGGATGAGCGATATCAATGGGATACCAATGGCATTTGCCTTTACCATGTTTTTTGTTTCTACTGCCAACGCTTTTATACTTTCTGAATGAAGTGGAATGAATCCTAGGACCACATCTTCCATTTTTCTACTACCTGTAAGCATAAAGAATAAAACAAAAAACATCACAATCAAATTACTCAAAATTGTTGCTGTACTATTTAAAAAGGTAGGGATATATGAACTAAGATTTGCTTGAAAAGATTTGATATTATCAAGTGAAAGAACATCCTGACCAGTGAATTTTTTTATTTTTTCTGCTAAAGCCTTCAATCCTATAAACAACTCATCAGTATGCGAAAAAACACTACTTACTTTGGGTGTTACTAACACAATGGCATAATAAAGAGGTGATGCGATAAGCAGAAAAAAAAGAAGGATCATGATAGAGGCAACTAAACCTGGCTTCATTCCTTTTTTTTCAGTTAACATAAAATATCTTTCACGTCCCAAAATATAAAATGTAAGTGCTCCCATAAAACCAGGCAAAAAGATATAAAGCTCCCTGATGATTAAAAAGCCAAGAAACCCTATTAAAAGCATTAATAAAACCTGCCGTATTCTATTATTAAATTGTGACATACGAATACAATATAAAGAAATTTATGAAGCCCAGACCTTAAGTCCCTCGCTACAATTAGAACAAATATCAATGTTTTTCCGGCCTTTCATTAATTCCTGCCGAAAGTCATTATACTTACTATTTTCCCATATTTCCTTCATCGAGTTATCGGCAATATTGCCCATTACATGGCTGGCATCCTTATCAAAACAACAGGGTACAACTTTTCCATCCCACGTAATCACGTTGCTATGCCACATTTTCCAGCAATTCGATTTCATAGTACTTTTTAAAATTGATTCACCAGTAGTTAGTTTTTTATAGCGACTGTATTTATTAATTGTTGGAATGAGGTTATTGGGATCATGCTGATGATCATACACCTGTGCCGTCTTAAACCATATATCGTCTACTCCTAATTCCTTTGCCAGTTCCTTTGCCTTATCAATTTGGTGTTCATTTGGTTTAACTACCAGGTATTGAAAAACAATCATCGGTGTTCGGCTCTTTAATTTTTTTTTCCAAAGAACAAGGTTCGAAACACCCTCTAATACCTTGGTCAAATTTCCACCAATCCTGTATTGTTCGTACACATCCTGTGTGACCCCATCGATAGACACAATAAGTCTATCAAGTCCGCTTTGGATGGCTTTTTTAGCCGTTTCATCATCTAAAAAATGTGCATTGGTAGATGTAGCAGTATATAAACCCTTAGATGATGCATATGAAACCATATCAAGAAAATTCTTATGAAGAAATGGTTCTCCTTGAAAATAAAAATTTAGATAAAGTGAATCTTTATAAACCTTATCTATGTTTTGCTTGAATGCATCAATACGAATTGTTCCAATAGGCCTTGTAAAAGATTTTAGACCACTAGGGCATTCAGGACAGGAAAGATTACACGCGGTAGTAGGTTCAATAGAGACTGAGATAGGAAGTCCCCAAATAATGGGCCGTGACAATATATTACTCAACAAGTAACTGAAATGCAATTTTACCAGGTTGGCAGACCTAGCAAAGGTCATTTTTGAAATCAGGTTGAGCTTGTCTACTATATTAATATTTTGCATTGCTGTGTAAAAGTAGAATAAAGTGTTGTTCGTTTAGTAAATTGCTAAGGAATGGCAACAAAGAATATTTATCATAGGTTCAAATATGCGAATAAGCATTTTAAACGTTGGATTCTGCCCTTACTTTTCTTACTTTTAGCACAACAGGATTGGGCGCAAAACAACAATCAAATTCAAGGGTCTATAGATGAAATAGCCGTCATTGAACAAAAAGCAGCAATAAATAAAGTTCTAAGATCTTCGAAAAATTCAATGCTTTCTTTTGCGTCTTCTAATTTTGATGTACACTATATTGTTTGCAATTGGAATATAGATCCCGCTATTAGGTACATACAAGGAAATGTAAAATTTGGATTTACAATTACTGAAAAAGCAAATTCAATCACTTTCGATCTTGCAAACGAACTATTGGTTGATAGTATTCGCTACAAAAACAATAAGCTGTCATTTTCACGTCCGCCAAATAATTCAGTTGTAATAAATCTTGGAAATTCACTGGAAAAAAATATAAAAGATGAACTAACTATTTTTTATAAAGGAATTCCGCCTGCAGCAAATTCTCCTTTCAGCACTTTCACGAATTCATCTCATGCAGGAGTACCTGTAATGTGGACCTTGAGTGAACCTTATGGTGGAAAAGATTGGTGGCCTTGCAAGAATGGATTAAACGACAAGGCTGATTCAATAGATATTTCAATTACCACTCCAGATAAATACACATCATCTTGTAATGGCTTGTTGATCAAGGAACTTATTGTCGGCGGGAAAAGAACAACATTTTGGAAACACCGCTATCCTATTGCAACTTATCTTATAGCTATTGCAGCTACAAACTACTCGATCATAAAAGACTCAATTCAACTTGGTAACAAATGGTTGCCATTAATGGAACATGCCTATCCTGAGAGAATCAGTGAATTCAAAAATGCTGCGAGTATAACCAAAAGAACCATGCAGCTTTTGCACAATACATTTACCCCATATCCATTTATTAACGAACGATACGGTCATACACAATTTGGATTTAGTGGTGGAATGGAACACCAGACCAATTCATTTATGGTTAACATGAATGAAACTTTGATTGTGCATGAATTGGCTCACCAATGGTTTGGCAATAAGATAACATGTGGGTCGTGGAAAGATATATGGCTAAATGAGGGTTTTGCTATTTTTTGTACCAATTTCAGTACTGAAAAATTTTATTCTGAAACCTCACTGCTGAATCTTTATAGATCACAAATAAACTTCATTACATCAAACAAGAAAGGAACTGTTTATGTAGATGATACAACAAGCGTTAGTCGCATTTTTGACTCACGATTAACTTACACTAAAGGTGGTTGGGTTTTGCAGATGTTACGTTGGAAACTAGGTGATGATACTTTTTTCAAGGCAGTAAAAAATTATTTAGAAGACCCTGCACTTGCCTATCGATATGCATTTACATCAGACTTAAAAAAACATTTTGAAATTACCAGCGGTAAAAACCTTGACGAATTTTTCAATGACTGGGTTTATGGTAATGGGTATCCAAGCTATCAATTGAGATGGAATGCACTGGGTAAAAGCTGGGTCAACACAACACTTTCTCAAACAACCTCAGATAATACAGTGGATTTTTTTGAGATGCCAGTCGCGATAAGATTTAAAAACGCTTTAAGAGACACTACAATCATTATTGATCATCAAAAAAATGGACAAACTAATTTTATTAATATTGGATTTATTGCAGACAGTGCTTTCATCGATCCCAAGTTAAAAATCATTTCTGTAAACAACACTGTTGTAAAATCGCAGGCAATATCAAATGATGAAGATGTTATTATGTTTCCAAATCCTGTAAAGAATTCATTTAATGTATTGATAAGCAACTTGAAGGAAGGCAGCTTGCAGCTTTCATTATACAATTCAACTGGGCAGGTTGTTTGGCAAAAAAGAAATGAAAATTTCAGGGGTGCGGAAATTTATAACATTCCTTCAGACAAGCTATCATCTGGTGTTTACTGGCTCAGTATTAGAAAAGACAAAGAAAAAATAATTGTTAGAAGAATTTTAAAATGAAAATAAATCTAAAATGCACTCAAGCTTAGGCTTGAACATTTAAGCCAATTGTTTGTTTCAACATTATGGAACCAGAAGTAAGAGATTTTTTACAGCGAATAGTGTGGTCATTGTCAGCCACCCTGGTTTGGCTACTTATCAATACTATTGCTGGGCTTCGATTTCAACTTGCAGTTTTTGATCAATCCCACCAGCTAGGGACGATTATTTTTTATTGTTGGTTTTTTGCCAGTTTTTTTCTTCTCTTCAAAATTTTCAAGCGTCTCTGGAACAAGCATTTGTAAAAGATAACAGCCCCCTTTTAAACCCATCTTTTCTATTTCCTATTTGGCATCAATTATTAGCGGTGAACCTTTTGAGGGCATCACAATGATTTTCGAGTTCGCAGATTTAGCTAATTCTTTCATAGCTTGAATTTGCTCATATTGAAGTTGTCTATCATTCAAGCTACTGCTCACTATACGCTGATAATCAGAAATTCCTTGTGCTTCAACGCGCTTTCTTTCTGCTTCTTGCTTTTCCTTTTGAAGTACAAACTGCATCTTTTGTGCTTCTTGTTCTGCATTGATTTTTTGCTCAATGGTTGATTTTACTGATGCGGGAAGTGTAATGTTTCTTACTAACAAATTTTCTAAAATCATACCTCGCTTCTTAAAATCAGCTTCAATGGTTTTAAAAATGCGCGTTTGAAATTCATCGCGTTTGGTAGAATACAAGGCAACGGCTTCATAATAAACTGAATTATCACGTATTCTTGTTCTTGTGATGGGGCGAACTATCTTATCTTCATAATCAACACCGACTTCTCTCAATAACCTACCTGCTTCAGCTGGATTTACGCGGTAAAGAACAGAAAGATCAATTGTTACTTCAAGCCCATCCGACGTCAATACCTTGATTGCATCGTCGCCTGTTTTGGTTCCTTCGTCATGCACACCACTCATGGTATAATTCAACGTTCGAATATCAAGGGTTGTAACATCCATCAATGGATTGATAAAATTTAAACCACTAGTTAGTATATCAGTTTGAACCTTACCAAAAAGCGATTTCACCCCTACATAACCGGCATCAACCTGACGAATACTTGCATTGAGTATTCCCAGCGATGCAACTACAATTCCTGATATTCGTATTGAATTTGCAAAGCGGGCGATCGATCCTTCTGCGTTGCGAATAGCACTACCAATGGCGAATAATATAATTCCAATAATTAAAAGAAACATGATAAGAAGTTTAAATATAGATAAGTAAATTGAAGAAAAGGTTGCAAGTACTAACTACTGTGATCAGCAATAATCAACCATTCCCCATGCTGTTTTTCAAAAATCAATGTGTAATGTCCTCCAACATCACCTGCCTTTCGTGTAAGATACCATTTTCCTACTACCATGTAGTAATTAGGACCAAGCGGCTTAAGGTGAAGAATATCAAAACGCAGTTTTCCCATGTTATCAGGACCGCTGTAATTTTTCTTGTAGCTCGCCAGCGTTGCATTGTAGCCATATGTAACACCAGCCTTTCCGATATACATCAATGAATCGGATTTTAAATACCCAATCATAAAACGATCAAGATCGCCATTATTCCAAGCCTTGGTCTGATTTTCAAGAATAGCAAGAATTTCTGTTTCGTCTTTTTTTTGAGAAAAGACGATGACGCTAAAAAATAAAACAAATAATGTAATGAATGTCTTTTTCATATTGGTCTAAAGTTTATCAAATAAAAATAATCATCAAGATACTTGAAGATTTGTTTGCTTTAGAACCAGTAAAAAAACCTAGGTGGCCCAGGCTTTATCGCCCTTTTTATAAGGAACACATCCTTCATATTTACCTGGAATAGCAATATATCTCAATGCTTGTGTAGCGCCAATTTCTGAAGTGAAATAACCTAGCAGCGTGAGCTGCTTCATCATTCCAAAATAATGATTGGGATCTGCCTCTTTTTTTGTTTCGTTGTATTTTTTCAACTCCTTATTCAATTCATTTAACAGTGCAGTTCGTTGCTCAGCGGTTGAATCAAGGAATGATTTACCATTGGTTTTTTTGGATACTTCATCAATTTTCCCCAAACCATCCGTGAAGATTTTTTGATCCTTTTCTTCATAGCAATCTGTTACCATCGTATTCATGAATAACCCTACTTTAGCAGCCTTTGCACCGGGGGTATCCGTTGTTGGAATAATTGTTTCTGCTATTTCATCCAACAATGCAATCTGATCAGCCGTCAATAACGCTACAACAGCTTGCTTCTCGGAAGGATTACATCCTTCAAGAAAAATTGTACCACCGATAACAGTTCCTCCCATGATAAGAGCAACTCTCTCCAATGCATCGCGTCTATTCATAAATAGGTTTTATTCATAAATGTACAAAAGTTATATACTAAATAGAACTCTTAGGCTTAAAATTTTTAGCTTCCCAATGGCAATTTATCATTAGTTCATCAATGTATGTTTTTCAAATTTAAATGAATACTGTACCTTGCAGCCCATGGCATTATTAGATATCAGACTGCCAAAATCGATTGCAAAAGCCCTGAGAATTCCCCCTAATTCACCCAAAAGACAGCAAATCAGGGTACTAAAAAAGCTTTTGAAAAAAGCCAAGGACACCCGTTTTGGCCAACACTACCAATTTGCTTCAATTTTAGAAGATAAAAATCCAATAAGTAAGTTTCAAAAAAACATAAAAGCATACGACTATAGCAGTCTTTATGCAGAATGGTGGAACTTGACCCTTGCAGGAGAGTCAGATGTGTGCTGGCCTGGGAAAATAAAATATTTTGCCTTAAGCTCGGGCACTTCAGAATCTGCTAGCAAATACATTCCCGTAACAAAAGACCTTATGAAAGGGAATAGAATTTCTATGGTAAAACAACTTCTATCCCTCAGGAAATACGAAAACATCCCTTGGAAGTCCGTTGGCAAAGGATATTTAATGTTAGGGGGGAGCACAGATCTTCAACGGGGACCTGGCTACTTTGCAGGCGACTTAAGTGGTATTACAGCTAAAAAAGCTCCTTTCTGGTTTTCGCCATTTTATAAACCGGGGAAAAAAATTGCAAAAACCAAGGACTGGGATAAGAAACTAGAGGCCATTGTTAAGGAGGCACCAAACTGGGATATTGGATTCCTTGTAGGAATTCCTGCCTGGATTCAAATGTGTGTGGAAATGGTTATCAAACGGTATAACCTAAATCACATTCATGAAATGTGGCCTAACCTGGCTTTTTTCTGTCACGGTGGCGTTGCCTTTGAACCATACAAAAAAGGATTTGAAAAATTGCTTGGCAAGCCCCTTACTTATCTTGAAACATACCTCGCATCTGAAGGTTTCATTGCATACCACGATAGACAATATCATGATGGAATGAAATTGGTTCTCAATGAACACATCTTTTTTGAGTTCGTACCGTTTGATGAAAATAATTTTGATTCCGATGGAAACATTAAACCCAATCCGGAGGCATTGCTTATAGATCAAGTTGAAACTGAAAGGGATTATGCATTACTCATCAGCACCTCTGCAGGTGCATGGAGATATTTGATAGGCGATACCATACGGTTTGTGAATCTTGAGAGAAATGAAATCATTATAACAGGAAGAACAAAGCATTTCTTAAGCCTGACCGGCGAGCACCTGAGCGTCGACAACATGAATAGGGCTATACAACATGTTAGTGAAAAACTAAACATCAATGTAGCAGAATTTACTGTAGCAGGTATCCCTGCAGAATTATTTTTTTCACACCACTGGTATATAGGAACAGATGATACTGTTGATCCAACTATTTTTAAAACAATGTTGGATGAAACACTCAAGGAAATAAATGATGATTATGCTACAGAAAGAATCAGCGTTTTAAAGGAGATCATTGTTGATATTTTACCTGAAAATAAATTCATGGATTTCATGATAAAAAAAGGAAAGGTTGGAGGGCAGCATAAATTCCCGAGGGTATTGAAAGGAGATATTCATCAGGAGTGGGTTGAATTTCTTAAAAGCGAACGTTAAAATTCAATACTGATCATCAGATTGATTTCGTCAACACATCTAATTACATAACTTCATTGCTGAAAATCGTTCAAATTGATTGAATCAATTATAAAAGGTATTGGACTGGGTCTGTTTCTTGCATTATCTGTAGGTCCAGTGATCATGACTGTTGTTAAGCATAGCGTCAACAACGGTCGTGCTGGCGGTATGAGTTTTGTTGGAGGAGTATGGATAAGCGATTTGTTACTAGTATTGGTATCCAATATATTCTCTGGTTTGGTAGTTAAGGCCTTGCTATTTAAATCTGCAATTGGTTATGTTGGATCGAGTTTCATTATCTCACTTGGTATTTATCATATTTTTTTCAAAAAAGTAACAATCAAAGAATCTGATCCTGACGTACAAATTATCTTCAGTAGAAAAGATATGTCTAAAGTGTTTTTCTCTGGTTTTTTAATAAACACCTTAAATCCAAGCGTATTACTATTCTGGTTGCTTAATGCAACGGCGCTTGCAACAATTCATACTGTTGCGGAAAGAACTGTGATTTTTGGCATCAGTCTTTTTATCAATATGGCCGCAGACACTGCTAAAGTGATGTTGGCAGCACGGTACAGGAATAGGTTGACTGTTGATACTATAAGCTCAATCAATAAAATTTCAGGCAGTGTGCTTATTTGCTTTGGCCTTTACATTATTTATAAATATGTATTTCTACAATCATAATTACAATGAAATCAATTTTAATGCTGGTTTCAATTTGCATGTTACTTATGATAAATGCTCATTCCCAAGGGTCTGATATCATTACTTTGAAGAAAAAAAATGGCATCACAAAAAAAACGTTTTTTGCTGGTGGTCAAATTCAGTTTATAGATATTTCGGGTTTAGAAGTAAATGGAGTTATAAAAAAAATTGCTAACGACAGTATTTACATCAACTTATTCGACACCAGAAGGCAATACACTATCTGGGGTACAAGCTTCTTAGATACAATTGCTGTTTTCACTAGCCGATATCATTATAAAGAGATTCGCGAAATCATAAAACCACCAAAAGGATTTGGGTTCGTTAAAAACGGATTGATATTTATTATTAGTGGCGTTGGCTATGCTTTCTTGCATACGTTCAATGCAATTTACTTAAAGGAAAAAATTGATGGAAAAACAATGGTACTATCAGGTGCAGCAGTATTGACTGGTATTCTATTGAAAAAAACACACCACAATTCAATAAGACTTGGGAAACAATATTATCTTCAATACATACCTTTAAAATAAACCAGTTTGCTTCGCATCATCAAAAAAACAATAATCATTTTATTTGTATTGCAACTTGCATATATCATCTTGCTGCGGTTTACTGGGCCTTTTATAACAATTACTCAATTAGCTGGAATTTTTAAAGGCAATGGATTCAACAGAGACCATATTTCTATGAATGAAATATCAAGGGAAGGAAAACTAGCTGTAATTGCATCCGAAGACCAGCTTTTTCCAGATCACAATGGGTTTGATATTAAAAGTATTCAAAAGGCACTTGCATATAACAAAAGAAAACCTGGGAGGGTTAGGGGTGCGTCAACCATTAGTCAGCAAGTTGCAAAAAATGTTTTTCTGTGGCAGGGAAGAAGCTGGATAAGAAAAGGTCTAGAAGTCTATTTTACCTTCATGATAGAATTAATTTGGGGGAAGAGAAGAATTTTAGAAGTATATCTCAACGAAGCAGAAATGGGAAAAGGTATCTATGGAATAGAAGCTGCATCAAAGAAATATTTCAAGCATTCTGCAAAAAAATTAAGTCGTGCTGAAGCTGCAATGATTGCAGCATGTCTTCCAAATCCAGTTAGGTTTACTGTAAAGCCGATGTCCTCTTTTGTTGCTAAAAAAAAACCTTGGGTAATCAGACAAATGGTTAATCTGCAATCAGATACTGATATTCAAAAAATCATCTACTAGGATTAAGATTTTGCAATTTATATGCACGGCTGTTTATAGTAGGTTCAGCAAAAGAATTACTAATTCCCCAACGAATAATATATTCAGCATAAGTCAATACAGGTAACTTCAAATCAATAATTATTTCATTCCTGCTGCCATCAACTATATATGGGGTATTCACCAATATGGGCTTTGATTTGTCGGTTGGATATATAATCATCATTAGTTTTGTGTCTTCACTAAAAGTCCATTTACTTATATCGCTCGGATAAGAAATTTTCAGGCTACACTTCAGTGAATTACTTTTTAAAACCAACTCGGAAGAATTACTAATACTGATTTGTGAGTATGAATGAAAAGAATCAATTTTAGTTGATGCATGATTCAACCTTGGTGTGCTAATAAAGCTATTCATGAATTCAGCATGTTCACTACCAACCAAGAAGACGGTCTTTTTTTGAAGCTGCTTTTCAAGAGGCCAAAAATTATATCCGCTTCTTCTATACTTATACGTATTTAGTGAGAAGGCTGTATCTCCACTATAAAACCAATATTTTGATGCGCGCTGATAAGAATTGGTAAAGATAACCGGTAATCCACCTGCCTCCTTTTTGATTTCAGCAGCCCAAGATTTATTTTGATGAAACTCATCCTTTGGAATGAATTTTACTATAGAAATATCCATCATCATAAAAACCCTCAGAGCAATTAAAATGATTAATGTAAATGGCAATAGACGGTATATCCATTCTGATTTTTTTGGATCATTTTTTAAATAGTTATAAGCAAGATATACCAACGGAACAATAATTGGTATTGTCCAATTAACTTCTGTTCTAGTAAAAAATGAACTGATAAAAAACAACACATAAAATCCAACTAGCATATACAACATCGTCTTGTCAATTGTTGTTACGGTCTTGTACTTAAATGCCGCCCATATAATTAGCCATCCTATCAAAGGGCCAGCCATCAAAAGCTGACCAAGTATAAAATCAGAAGTGAAACTCAGCCGATAAGGTGGGGAAACCCTTTCAAATAGTTGGTATTGTATTGAAGGATAATCATGTTCAATCTGCCAAAGAAAATGGGGAATGAGTAGTAGAAATGAAAATAATATAACAATATAGGTAGCAGGTTTGGTAAGTAACTTATGATTGGAAAGGAGGGTAAAAAGAACAACGAGTACTCCATGATACTTACTGTAGATAAGCAAAGCTATAACAACAGATATGGATAGAATTTGAATAATACCTGCATCCTCAATAAACTTTTTGTAAACAATAAAAAACAGGACTGTAAAAAAGAAAAGTGGAATATCTGGAACAGCAACAATACCACCAAGTTGGAGCATTAATATGCTCAGTATTATAGAATAAAAAAGTTTTTGATTTTCAGGCTTAATTAATTTTTCTAGCAGATAAATTGAAATGGTACTTAATATGACACTAGAAATTCTTACACCAAGTTCCGAAGGAAAAATAAATGACCCTATTCGAATAAGCAATGCAATCATGGGTGGATGATCGAAATATCCCCAATCAAGAAATCTTGAACAAACCCAGTAATACGCTTCATCGTCAAATAATTCAGTTCGCCATGCCTGAAATAGATTTATAATAAATAGTGATGAATAGAATAGTATACGAAAGTTGCGATTACTTAAAATAAAATGCTCAGACTTAATAAATGTTTCTGGGGGTTGGGTAGACATTAAAATAACTTAGGTAGTATAAATGATTTCATTAACCCACTCGATTGCTCCTTGTGTTCTTTCAGGATCTAGTCCACTTACTTCATACCATGGCACAGATTGGTTGATCAGAATATCCTTATAATAATGATATAAAGTATCACGGGTTTCACTATCCGGATACTCTCTTAATTCATCTTTAACCCAAGGAAGATCTGGTTTACAAAGTAAATAACCGTCATATTTTCTTTCGACAATCTGATTTAGTATCCATAGATGGCAAGTGTTAAATACAAATTCAGACCATACTTTCATTACATACATATCAGTATCAATAAACAAGATAGGGTTAATCGCAGAATCCCCTTTGATGATATCAATTGCTTTGTTCTCCAATTCAATCTGCCCCTTTGCTATCAACAAAAGGTCATCAGTAGAATATGCCATACCATGTTCCAAAAGATATTCCCTTGCATACTCTTTGCTGTAAGTCGCTGAAAAATGTGAAGCAAGTTTTTCACACAAAGTGCTCTTCCCTGTTGACTCAGGTCCAATCACGACAAATTTTTTGATCGGTTTAACCATTTTTGTGTTGATTGGCTTTTTTTCTCCATTCCTGCAAACCTAGCACTGCAAGTATAAGCAGGATCAGATAATAAATTGATGTTTTTTCGTAACCCTTTACATAGTATAAAGGTATTGAGGCAATATTGGTAATGATCCACCAAATCCAGCTGTTCACTTTTTTTCTAGCCATAAGCCACATGCCAGTAAATGCTGAAGCGGATGCCAATGCATCTGCCCAAGGTATTGCGCCAGGAGCGAATGCATTTTTTATATAGACAAGACTAAAGAAAATAATAACATAAAGAGTGACAAAAAATAGGATTTCATAAAGCCATTCTGTTGCAGTAGAATTTGTTATGTTAAGAACCTTTAGATTTTGATCATCGCGTTTTAGCCAATTATACCAGCCGTATAAACTCATACCCGTGTAATAGAGATTTACGACAGCTTCACCATATAGATCTCCTTTTATACTTAAATAAATATAGAAGGTGGTATTGATTAACCCGGATGGGAATACCCAAACATTTTCTTTTTTTGAAAACCACACAGATATGATTCCAAAGACAATCGCAATAATTTCTATGATGTCAATTGGATTCATTCAGAAAATAAAAATTGAAAAGATTATAAAAAAATTAAACTAATATCATCAAAGCATTAAGCTTGTGATCAATATTCGGAATTGATTGCTAAATTACGACCGATTATAGACTAATACCAAAAGTTATCAGCAAGATTATAAATTCCACTATCCTCATCACTGGCGCCGCTTCTGGAATTGGAAGACTATTGGCAATTGAATGTGCCAAAAAATTGGCTTCCCATATTATTATACTTGATATTAATGAGCAAGGAGGATTATCAGTATGCGAAGAAATTAAACATCATGGAGCGAAAGCGGATTTTTTTCAAGTAGATCTTTCATCACTGGAATCAATTAAAAACGGAATATCAAACGTGAACAGCATTGTTGACAAAATTGATATTTTAATTAACAATGCAGGGATTGTTGTAGGGAAAAAATTTCAAGATCACAGTGATGAAGAAATAACCAAGACAATTAGCGTGAACCTAAATGCCTGCATGATACTAACAAAAATGTTATTACCAGGAATGTTGCAAAACGGAAAAGGCCATATAGTAAATATTGCTTCTTCAGCAGGCATGGCTGCATTCCCAACATTATCGGTCTATGCAGCAAGTAAATGGGGCATGATCGGTTGGAGTGAAAGCCTTAGACTGGAATTAGAAGCTAGTTCAAGTGGTGTTAAGGTTACAACAGTAACACCCTACCTTATAGATACAGGCATGTTTGATGGGGTTAAATCTCCAATTATTCCATTACTTAAGCCGCTACGTGTTGCAAAAGATATTGTCAGGTCAATTGAAAAGAACAAGATTTTTTCAAGGATGCCATGGCTTGTTTACACAATACCTTTTTTCAAGGGTATTTTACCACAACGGACATTTGACTATGTTGTTGGAAAATTATTTGGTGTATACAAAACAATGGATACATTCAAGGGAAGGCAATAAAGAAATTATAAAGTTGAGTATTATATTAATTACTCAGCCTCTGCAACCACTTCAGTCACTTCCGGTATCATACGCTTCATCATTCCTTCAATACCAGATTTCAATGTGATCATGGAAGATGGGCATCCGCTGCAGCTACCTTGAAGCATCAGTGTAACAACACCTTCTTCAAATTTTTTGAATTGAATTGCACCGCCGTCCATTTCAACAGCAGGCTTAACATAATTCTCAAGCAATTCCTTGATTCTTTTAACCACATCTCCATCTTCTGATAAAACAATATTTCCTTCAGTTGAAACAGACAGAGGAACTTCATCATCATTCACTACTTGTTTGCCATCTTCCAGGTAATCTTTTAGAAACTGACGCATGGATGGTTTAATATCCTCCCAATCAGCTTCAGCCGTTTTGGTGAGTGTTACAAAATTGCTTGCTATGAACACGCTTTTAACGAATGGAAAGCTGAATAACTCCAATGCCAATGGTGATGGCTTTGCAGATTCAATATCTTGGAAATCAATGCTTTTCCCTGGGTAAAGTAGCTTGTTAGCCACAAATTTCATGGTCTCCGGATTGGGAGTCATCTCAGTATATATGCTAACGGTTATATTGCCTGTTTTAATCATAATTCATTGTTATGTAGCAAAATTAGCAAGAAGTTGCGGTTTTTGTATCCTCAAGTTGAATTTAGCTACCAATAAAGGTGAAATGCAGGTTAAATTTCCAAAATCGCAAAGGAATAGCCCCTTATGATAACAGAGATACGTGAAAACAAGATGAAGACCTTGGCTATACTTAAAATCTAACCCTGGAAATGAACAAAAATAAATTCACAGATTTACACTTATTCTAAAAAAGTAACTAATCCATAATCATAATAGCAGCCAATTGGGCTATTGAATCCCATAGATTTTGCAATCGTACATTTTCATTTTCAGAATGCTGATTATTGTCGTGGTTAACCAAACATAAGTTTATCACTTTGGCATTGAGGTGTTTCTCAAAAAGATAAAGTGGCAAACTACCGCCTGATGTTGGTTCTAATATTAGTTGCTCATTAGTTGCTGATTGTACTGCCTTTATGACTTGTTGTGAAATAGGCAGATCTAATGGTGTTCGCTGAGCATTGTATCCACCTTTTACGATTTTTAATGTTGCAATCTTCGGACGCATCAAACGCTCTTCATCAGTAGGGTCGCGATCTAACAATAAAAATCCTTGATCAATTATATGCTGTCGTACCAACTCAACCTGCTTTAAATAGTCGGTACCAAGCACCTGACGTAAATCAAGTGTAGCCCTGGATTCTGTGGTAATGACATTGCTAGCATGATCGCCTGCATCTGCACACCTGATTCCATTGATATTTAACGAGGGCCACTCAAAAGTTTCAAAAAGTGTTTTACCTCCTCCCTCTGGTTTGTTAATGCCCAATTCCTTTTTCATTTGCACATCAACAGAAGGAATTGCATTAAATGCATTTTTCTCAGATTCCGTAAACGGTATAACATCATCGTAGTAACCTTTTATAATTACTTTACCATCGTCATCTTTCATGCTGGCAAGCAATTTGGACATCAATAGACAAGGATTAGGTGCCCAATTGCCGTAATGACCACTGTGCAATGGACGCTTAGGACCATATACAGTTAGATCAACATTTACATCGCCTCTTACACCAAAATCAATCATTGGCAGTCCTGATTGGTGAACAGGACCGTCACCAATCAACCACAAATCAGCCTTAAGCAAATCCTTATGCCTTTCCAAAATCTCTCCAAGGTGCAACGAACCAATCTCTTCCTCACCCTCAAAGAAAAATTTGATACTGTTATTCAATTTTATTCCACTCTTAATTAATGCATCGTATGCATTGATAATGGTCATCACTCCGGCTTTATCATCTGAGCTACTCCGACAAGAGATTCTCCATTCTGGATCAAAGCGTTTTCCATTGATTGGAAATGAAATAGCTTTCCCAGACTGCTCAATGGATTTATCTAATAA
>CAMBGO010000030.1 GCA_945866165.1 Chitinophaga pinensis
GTTCAGCTTTCTCTTTGCCAACCTTGATAAATTTCCTCACGGAGGCTTTGTTACACTTATTGTAGGAGGTGTTTTATTTCTGGTGATGTACATATGGTTTAAGTCAAGGAAGATCAAAAACCGATATGTAGAATTTGTGAGAATGGAGAATTATCTTCCTGTCTTACAAGAACTCAGTAATGATACATCAATCAACAAATATGCTACCCACCTTGTCTATTTGAGCAGTGCAAACAACCCCAAGGAGATTGAGTATAAAATAATTCATTCTATTCTAAACAAAAAGCCAAAGCGGGCGGATATCTACTGGTTCGTCCACGTAGATACCATTGATGATCCATATACATGTGAGTATGAAGTTCAAACGATCATCCCTAATGAGGTTATTAGAGTGGAGTTTCGTCTTGGCTTCAAGGTTCAGCCCAAGATAAATCTTATGTTTAGGAAAGTTGTTGAAGACATGGTTTCTAACAAAGAGGTAAATATCGTCTCGCGTTATGAGAGCCTTCAACGTAATAATATTGCTGGTGATTTTGAATTTGTGGTGATGGAAAAATTTCTGAGTCAAGACAATGAACTTCCATTCTGGGAAAAAGTAGTAATGAAATTGTATTTCTGGTTGAAAGAAATTTCACTCAGTGAAGAACGTGGGTTTAACCTTGATGCCAGCAATGTGACTGTAGAAAAATTCCCTCTAGTGGTTGCACCGGTAAAAACCTTGAAATTAAAACGAATATTAAACGACGAATAAAAAAGGGCTGTAATTACAGCCCTTTTTTATTAGCGTGATTTTCATCAACTGATCTTTTCTTTCTTTAAGATCTCTTTTATTTTCTGCTCGCTGTTTGCGTTTATTTGTTCATACCTCTTCTTCGTATCTTCTACTTTTTGTGTAAGATTTTTTATGCTTTCTAATTGTAAATTACTCGGACCAGCATCACTTATACAAAGTGGTAAATACACTTCGGTAATTTCTTCCCTCAATCTTTTTTCATCAGCAAACAATGAAGTCTGTTTAGTTGGGATTAACGCTGCTCTTAGTGTTTCCAATTCGGCTATGTAGGACTCACTAAATTTTTTACTTTTTTTGTTTTTAATTTTAGTAACACTTGAATTGTATTCTTTTTGCTTTAAGGCAATCGATGAAACAATGCTAGCCAGTGAGACATGCAGGTTGTATAATTCCATAGCAGCATTGTATTGTGCAATTCTTTCTGCCAATTGAAAGGTTCCGTCTTCACTGTGTATCAAATTAAATTGTTGATTGAACTCTTTATCTGCTACTTTTAATTTGAGGATATACTTACCTGGAAGCACTTGAGGGGCTAAGGCACCCCCATTATCTGGTCTTGACGCACCTGTTGCTGTTTTTGGCGGAGGAATCCGCTGATTCCAAGTAACCCGGTTGATCCCCTTTCTTTTGGTTCCAGGAAGTGATTGAACCAGCTTTCCAGTCTCATCATAAATTTCAAGTTTTACATCTCCTGAATTAAGTCTATCCTTTAAATAATATTGGAAAGGTTTTAATGAAGGTGAGTTTGAAGCTACCCAACCCCCGGTACTTGGCGATCCACCATTACCAAAATTTCCTGTAGAAAGTTGAATATTTCCTGTTTCAAAAAGATATACATCTTTTACAAAAATCTCCTTTGTTAGATTTCTCATTGCTGAAATATCATCAATAATCATAATACCCCTTCCATGTGTAGCAATAATTAAGTCATTTGTTTCTGAATGAATTTTCATATCCCTTACCAATGCATACCAAGGAATGTTATTGTATTTCATTCTAAACCAATTTGAACCTCCATCAAGGGAGGAGAATAGTCCCATCTCTGTTCCAATAAACAATAACTTGTTGTTCTTTGGATCTTCAATTATTTTATGAGCGAATCCAGAAAATTCATTGCTCTTAAATGCATTCCATGTTAAACCACCATCATTTGTGGCAGCTGCGAATGTTTTATGATCACCATACATATGATGTTCAAATGTTGCATAAGCAATTTCTTTATTGAAATGAGAAGGCTCAATGCTACTCACCCATGCTTGATTTGGTATGCCCGTTTTTGCGACATTCTTTGAAACATTGGTCCATGTTTTTCCGCCATCTCTTGTTAGCTGAACATTACCATCATCGGTGCCTACCCATATTATATTTTCATCCAGTGGTGATTCAGTGATAGTGAAAATGGTAGTATGATTTTCGGCAGAGGTATTGTCTGCACTCAGACCTCCACTATTTTCCTGCTCTTGTTTTTTCTTGTCGTTTGTAGTGAGGTCATCTGAAATTCTTGTCCAATTCCTACCTTGGTCAGTTGAGCGATAAAGGTATTGTGACCCGGTGTATAAGTTTTTTTTATTTGCTTGTCCCGTCGCCAACGGAGTATTCCAGTTCCATCTTAGTTTATCTTCAAGATTCGTCTGTGTGGGTTGGATCATAACATTTTTTATTGTTCTCTTGTCAACCCTTGCCATATTTCCACCCTGTGATTCTGCATAAGCTATATTTTCATCTGTTGGATCTGGCAGTACCCAAAAACCATCCCCTCCAAATAGTGGCTTCCAATCACCATTTGCAACACCACCTGGCGCTGATGAAGGTGCCATCCAACTTCCATTGTCTTGCAGCCCGCCGTATACATTATAATTTTTTTTCAAATCACTTGCCACATGATAAAATTGTCCAACAGGCAAATTTTGGTTAAAGACCCAAGTGGCACCTTTGTCTAAACTTGTATATACGCCACCATCAGTGCCAAGGTAGAGTTGGTTTGTGTTGTTTGGATTGATCCATAGTGCATGATGATCACTATGCACCCAGCCACCATCTGCACTCGCTTCTGCAAAAGAGTATCCACCATCTGTTGAGTAGGAAAATGAATAGGCTGGTCGATAAACTCTTTTTGGGTCTTTGGGATCGATCACCAAGGTGCTAAAGTAAAAAGGTCTGGATACCACGTTTAGTGAAGCACTTTGTTGTTTCCAGCTTTCACCACCATCTGATGAAATATACAATCCTGTTGTTTTTGATTCAATAATTGCAATCATATTATTCGGGGCCGATGGTGCAGCCGTGATGACCGTCCTTCCATATGGTTTTGTTGGAAGCCCTTTTTCTAACTGCCTCCATGTTCTTCCACCATCCTGACTTTTCCAAATACCACTTCCTTCACCACCTGATGAAAATGAATAAGGCGATCTTCTGAATTCCCAGGTAGTAGCAAAAATAATTTGACTGTTATTGGGGTCAATGAATAGGTCGGCACAACCTGCCTTATCTGAAATAAAAAGAATTTTTTCAAAGTTTTTACCCCCATCAATTGACTTATAAAGTCCACGGTGTTTGCTGTCGCTCCAAAGTGGACCAGGTGCTGCAACATATATCACATTGCTGTTTGAAGGATCAATCGATATTTTGGCAATGTGTTCAGTTGAATCTAAGCCACCCAATTTTGTCCAGTTGCTTCCGCCATCTGTTGTTTTATAAAGGCCATCACCAATTGAAACTGAGTTTCGCATATTGCTTTCACCTGTACCTACAAAAACTGTCTTTGGATTCTTTTGGTCAATTGCTATTGCGCCAATGCTTTGGCAGTATTTATCGAATATGGGTTTAAACGATGCCCCTGCATTGGTTGTTTTCCAAACGCCTCCACCAGCTGTACCAATGTACAGGGTTTTTCCGTCTTCGCTGTTTACTCCTTCAATTGCACTGATTCTTCCACTCATTGTACCTGGTCCTAATTGCCTTGCCTCAAGGGTTCCGAAGATAGATGAGTTTAATTCGTTTTGTGCAAACACAACATTGACAACGCAAGTGATGAGCAGAACGAAAGGAATAAAAACTATCATTTTTATCCTTTGGGAACTGGTATTTTCTTTTTTCATTTTTAGGAATTTTTCAAAAAAAACCCGGCTGTTAAACCGGGCTAGTTGATAATATGGAAATTTATTGTTGAACTTTGAAGATGCTTTGATCAACAGCCGCATTCACTTCAATTTTATTCATATTGATTGGTGCTGGTAACATATTGTTTTCCATAGTAAATGGAACGACAATGCCTGCAGGCAGTTTTTGGTAATTGCTCAAATTAATAGTTGATTCAATTTCCTGACCATTGGCTGTTAACTTTGAAATGGCACGAATGATATAAAATGTTTTTGGATCTAGAAGATAAGTTGCCTCTCTGCCACTTTTTCTTGTAAGCTTCAATTTATAACATGAAGTACCATCTACATCCTCATTACTTAGTAATTCAATGGTATGCCCCTTTTCTTTATAGTCGAGAAATTCTCCTTGCAAATCGAGTTGCTCTTTTCCAATATTCAATTCATCCTGGGTAATTGGTTCAGGTTTTTGTTGGCCCTGCATGGGATTAAAGTTCCATCCACCATCTAAGCCGATGATAGAATAGCCACTCATTCCCATCACAGTGAATTCTTGTTTCATGCCAATGTTATGAACCTGTGTGATTACTACTGGGATATCTATACCTTGTGTGCTAAGGGTGGCTTCTGAGCGCATTGAATTTACTTTTTTCCAGTTGTCTTTTCCACCTATTGCGTCAATATGTTTATTGATCAATTCATCTGCAGTTTGGGCAAATGACATAGCCGTAGCAAATATTGCAAGAATTGACAACGTTAAAAATTTGATTGTTTTCATATTAGTTTGTTTGATGCAATTTAACTTGCTTTCTTATTCTTTTTCTTTTTTCTGTGTTAATTCTCGTTGTTTTTACATGAGCGGTTTAAGTCTTGTTCAAACGCGAATTCCTTTGTAATTTACCCTTAGATGAACACATACACCACCCAAGGCAATATTGTTAATATAGCAGAGAAGATCATTTCTGCTGGTGAAATAGTGATCCAAAACGAAATCATTACTTCAATTTCAATTCACAAAAAAGGTCTAATAAACCCCTTGCTTCCGTATATCTGTCCGGGTTTTATTGACGCCCATGTTCATATTGAAAGTTCTATGCTACTACCCTCTGAATTTGCAAGGCTGGCCGTTGTTCATGGCACTGTTGGAACAGTAAGTGATCCGCATGAAATCGCGAATGTATGTGGAATGGAGGGAGTTAGATTCATGATTGAAAATGGGAAAAAAGTGCCATTCAAATTTAATTTTGGTGCACCAAGTTGTGTGCCTGCAACATTTTTTGAAACAGCCGGTGCTGTATTGAATGCTGATGATGTATCGGAATTATTGAAGGATGATGATATCAAGTACCTTACTGAAATGATGAATTTTCCTGGTGCCATTTCTGGCGATGCTGAAGTAATAAAAAAAATTAATACTGCACATAAATTTGAAAAGCCCGTAGACGGACATGCACCCGGACTTCGAGGAGACGATCTTAAAAAATATGTTGAGAGAGGTATTTCAACAGATCATGAATGTTTCACCATTGAAGAAGCTAAGGAAAAACTCTCACTTGGAATGAAAATTTTGATCAGAGAAGGGAGTGCTGCTAAAAATTTCAATGAATTGATTCCGCTTATTGAGGAACATGCAGATAGAATTATGTTTTGTAGCGATGATAAGCATCCAGACAGTTTGGTAGTAGGACATATTAATAATCTTTGTTCAAGGGCTGTTGAAAAAGGATATGATGTTTTTAAGATTTTACAAGCAGCTTGTATTAATCCCATTCACCATTACAAATTGGATATTGGTATGTTGAGGGTTGGAGATCCTGCTGATTTTATTATTCTTGAGGACCTAAAAAATTTCAAGGTCCTGGCTACGCATATTAATGGAATCCAGGTTTCTAAAGATGGAGATTCTTTTATCGAGAGAAGTAAATTGAATGAAGTGCTACTCAATAATTTTTCTTGTGAACCTATCAGTGCTATTGATCTTAAGATAGGTACCATTACTGATCATGAAAATCCTGTTATAGGGTGTCTTGATGGACAATTAATTACCCTGAAAAAAAAATTAAAACCCAGGCTTGTTGGGGATGTTTATGAAAGCGATACAGAAAATGATGTATTAAAAATTATGGTGGTTAACCGATATCATTCAGCCCCAATTGCAAAGGGCTTTGTAAATGGTTTTGGCTTGAAGCGAGGAGCTATTGCATCTTCTGTTGCACATGATTCTCATAATATAGTTGCAGTGGGAGTAGACGATGAGTCCCTTATGCAATCAATTAACTTGATCATTCGCCACAAAGGAGGTATTAGCTGTGTTTCCGATTCAAAAGAAGATATTTTGACGTTGCCAGTTGCCGGCTTGATGAGTGATGGCGATGGGTATGAAGTAGCAGCTATGTATTCTGAGCTGGATCGCAAGGCAAAATTACTAGGCTCTTCTCTTTCCGCCCCTTTCATGTCACTATCATTCATGGCATTACTTGTTATTCCACATGTTAAACTAAGTGACAAGGGTTTATTTGATGGAGATGAATTTAAATTATATTAAAATAAAATAAGCATTGCTTGATTATATTTGTTGTGATTCAAAATAAATAGACATGAAAAAAAGAGTTTGTGTTATTGGCGCTGGTCCATCCGGAATAACGGCAACAAAGAATTTATTGGATGAAGGTCATGACGTAATTCTTTACGACCTAGGAAGTGAAGTTGGAGGTAATTGGGTTTTCAATGAAAAGGTTGGCCATAGCTCTGTTTTTGAAACTACGCATATCATATCATCTAAGACACTAAGTGAGTATGCTGATTATCCTATGCCCAATGATTATCCTGACTATCCATCTCATAAACACCTTGCTACTTATTTTAAGTCATACGCGCAGCATTTCAATTTGTATCCATATATCCAGTTCAATACATTGGTTAAAAATTGTGAGCTAACTGAAGGAGGAAGCTGGATGGTAATTACTGAAAAAGATGGGCAGCAACAAAAAGAAGTCTTTGATGCATTGGCTGTTTGCAATGGTCATCACTGGCTTCCACGTATGCCAACATATCCTGGTCAATTCAATGGAGAATTTATACATTCTCACGAGGTGAAAAAATTTTCACGGTTTGCTGGAAAACGTGTACTTGTTATTGGCGGCGGAAATTCTGCATGTGATGTTGCTGTAGAAAGTAGTAGGGTAGCAGCTTCTGTTGATATCAGTTGGAGACGGGGTTATTGGATTGCCCCCAAATTCATGATGGGTAAACCTGCAGATGTATTTAGTACGAAGATCCATTGGCTTCCAAGGACGATTTGGCAAAAAATTTCTGCAATTAGCTTATATATTCGAAATGGGAAAAATTCAGCTTATGGACTGCAAGAGCCCGATGGGCCTTTGGGTTCACATCATCCAACTATTAATGAGGATCTTTTCTTCACCATACGACATGGTAAAATAAAGCCAAGAACAGATATTGAAAGACTTGATGGCAATGATGTAGTTTTTAAGGATGGAAGCAAAGGAACTTTCGACGTTATAGTTGCCTGTACAGGTTATATCATCAGTCATCCATTTTTTAATAAAAATCTTGTTGACTACACCCACGGTGAGGTTCCATTGTGGTTGCGTATGATTCATCCTAGCATCAACAATCTTTATTTCATAGGTTTGTTTCAGCCATTAGGATGTATTTGGCCGGGATCAGAACTTCAAAGTAAGATTATGGCAAGGGAATTGGCGGGCAAATGGAAGAGGTCTGAAAATATCCAAAGCAAGATCGAATTTGAATTAAGGCATCCTGATTTCAAACAAATCAATACACCGCGTCATACTATTACAGTGGATTTTCACCGATTCAAAAAAAGACTTCTTAAGCAACTTCCTAAAAATTACCTGAGCAATGAAATTAGAGCACATCAAGCAACTGCATCCTGATGGAAATCATAAGGCATCTGTATTGCTTGTACATGGTGCCTGCATGGGTGCCTGGGTTTGGCAGGATAATTTTTCTCCTTATTTATATGAAATGGGATTCAATGTCCATTCAATAAGTCTTCGAAACCATGGAAGATCTTTAAAAAAAGAGAGCATTCGAAGTATAAGCATCTTGGATTATGTAGTTGATCTTAAGAGTGTTATCAAGGAATTAGATGGTGATATATTTATTATTGGGCATTCAATGGGTGGATTCACCATACAGCACTATCTGCAAGACTGCGATTCAAAAATTAAGGGCGTAGTGTTGTTGTGCCCTGTTCCAAATACTGGATTATGGCAACTTATACCTAAGTTAGTCTTGCATTATCCCTTTTATTTTATGCTTTCTTCCTTGAAGATGAGTTGGCTTCCTATTATTAAGAATAATAGGCGTTTGAAGAGACTCATGTTCAGTGATTCATATCCAATAAATAAAATGAGGGTACTTACTGACGCCATGCAAGAGGAGTCTTTTCTTGCATTTCTCGAAATGGTATTTTTGCGATTACCTAAAATAAGCTCTTCCCCTGTTCCGATGATGGTTGTTGGGGCCGAAAATGATTATCTTATTTCTGAGCAGTCTATAAAAAAAATGGCAGCTTATTTTCGGGTTGAGCCACTAATTATTAAAGATGCAGCACATTGCTTTATGTTTGAGCCTGGTTGGGAAAAAGTAGCAGAGAAAATTACTGATTTCTTTGGTGGTTTAGTTCCTACATCAAATTAACTCCCTCATTGAATGTTGCCTCGAATTTAGTTGCTTCAATTGTGAAGAGTGGCTTTTTATTGCATATACCAAGGTCAATGATATCCTTACACATTGGATCAGTTGTATCATTTGCTGTTATTCTAATATCTGCAAATGGCTTCCATCTCATATTACTTCTTACGTCTACTGTTGTTTTAAGTATTTGTTCTTGCAGAAATGAATACGTCATTAAATTCATGCTCGAAACAGGCAATCCCATACCTAGAGAGCCCTTGAATTCAATTATATGTTGACTGCCTTCTTCATTCAACACACAGGAATCAATTTTATTTTTTCCAAATGAATGAATAATCTTTCTTACGATTTTTGGATATCCCCAAAGTTCTCTTCCAGCCAACATTGATTTTTCAGAAGTTACAGGGATGTGAATAATATATTGACCGAGTTTTCTAATTTTTAGTGGGCTGTATAAATCCAGCCAATTAGAAATACCGGATTTAACATGTTTGGGCACTACTGGAATAGCGATAATAACTTCATTGTATGCGCCTAAGTCGGAATCCTTGTATTCAATAAGTGCAACTGCAATTAGTGGTTTGCCGTTGAATATCAACCCTGCTTTGAATTCAGTATCCTTTAGCTTTTCATTTACTGCAGAAAATGTAGAAGTGTAGGTTAATGCGAGGTAATGAACATCACGAAAATTAAGAGGAAATGAATATTCTAATTGTGAGTGCATAAAACCTTATTTAACGTAGTCTATCGGAACTATCCAATAGCTTTTCATCTTTTCTAATTCCACGGTAAGCAAAAATTAAAAAAGTAATAATAAAAAAAGGGAGGATGGCACTTAGTTGCCAATGGCCTTGTAAGATTCCCATTTTCACTTTGAAATTCGAAACTTCGAAATATTCAATC
This sequence comes from Chitinophaga pinensis, assembly GCA_945866165.1. Lineage (GTDB taxonomy): Bacteria > Bacteroidota > Bacteroidia > Chitinophagales > Chitinophagaceae > Pollutibacter. The sequence continues at coordinate 9,481 of CAMBGO010000030.1, forward strand.
AATATGATTGCAATCGTAATACAAAAATTTAATACAATCAATTGTTTTTGGGCACCTCTTTTTTTGTAAAAGAATATCGTTGCAAATGATAGCAAGCATGAAAGAGTTACTGTCAGTATCAAAAACAAACTTGTGTCTACGTTAAAAAAAAGATTGCCACTGTCATCTTCAAAAACAGGGAGCAGCCAAATTAAAACGGAAGTGGTTGCTGCAAGAAAAAGCCAAAGTGTTTGAATTCGCTGTATCATAAGTTGAATTTATCCAAGTTCTGGATACAAAGGAAACTGTTGCATGAAAATTTTCACTTCTTCCCTCACTGATGCAATGATTTGATCATTGTCTGCATTCATAAGAACCTTGTCAATCATATCAGCAACAATTTGCATGTGTTCCGTCTTCATTCCTCTAGTGGTAATGGCTGGTACGCCAACCCTGATTCCAGAAGTAACAAATGGGCTCTTGTCATCATATGGAACCGAGTTTTTGTTCAAAGTGATATGTGCTCTGTCCAATGTTTCTTGGGCCTTTTTTCCAGTGATATTCTTGTTCCTGAGGTCTATCAACATTAAATGATTATCAGTTCCTCCGCTAATCAAATGATAGTCTTTATCAGTGAAGGCTTTCGCGATTGTTTGTGCATTAACTCTTACCTGTTCTTGATAGGTTTTAAATGATGGGTCGAGTATTTCGCCAAATGCAACAGCTTTTGCTGCAATTACATGCTCTAGAGGACCACCTTGTAGGCCAGGAAAAACTGCAAGGTCGAGCAGTGCGCTCATTGACCTAATGTTTCCTTTGGGATCTTTTAGGCCAAATGGGTTTTCAAAATCATGCCTCATCATAATTACACCACCTCTTGGTCCACGGAGGGTTTTGTGTGTGGTTGAAGTAACGATATGACAATGGTCAAATGGGTCATTTAGTAGTCCGCTTGCTATTAATCCGGCTGGATGTGCAATGTCTGCCAAAACCAATGCACCCACTTCATCTGCAACTTTTCTGATTCTTGCATAGTCCCAATCACGGCTATAAGCAGACGCACCGCAGATAATCATTTTTGGTTTTTCTGCTCTTGCTGTCTGTTCAAGTTGTTCATAATTTACCAATCCAGATTCCCTTTCCACACCATAAAAAAATGCTTGGTATGTTTTACCACTAAAGTTTGCAGGACTTCCATGTGTAAGATGTCCACCCATGCTAAGATCGAGGCCTAGTATTTTATCGCCAGCTTTTAGGCAGGCAAGAAATACGGCAGCATTGGCCTGGGCACCACTATGTGGTTGGACATTTGCCCAGTTGGCATTGAACACTTTTTTTAACCTTTCAATGGCAAGCGTTTCAATTTCATCAACCACTTCGCATCCACCATAGTATCTTTTGCCTGGATATCCTTCAGCGTATTTATTAGTTGCTACCGATCCGGTTGCTTGAATGACTTGGTATGAAGTGAAGTTTTCTGAAGCAATCAATTCTATTCCTTCACGTTGTCTTTTTAGTTCTTTTTTAAGGAGGTCAAACACCAATGTATCTTGGGGCATAGAAAATATTTTTGCAAATGTACCTTTATGTTGAGAAAGAAAAAACCTTCAATTCTACCATTTTTTACACACCCATGCGGATTTCCTTGCTGCAACTGGCATATTCCGACTTGTCATTGCTGCTGATAATTACAAGCCGATTCCTGCAATGTGTTGAAATCAGATGAGTGTAGAGGGCAATTCCTTTTTCGTCGAGGTTGGTACATGGTTCATCAAGTAAAAGGATTGATGTGTCGGAAAAAAAAGCTTGTGCCAGTTTAATGCGTTGCTTCATTCCACTGCTAAAGTATCTTATTTGTTTATCCTTTGAAGTGGTTAGCCCTATTTCATCAAGAATAGTGTGCTGATCGAAACCCTGAAAAAAAGGCTTGAAATTTGCATGATAGCAAAGGAATTCAGTGGCTGTCATTTCTTCAATCACTTCAAGAAAGGGGGCACAGATGGCTATATGTTTAAAGTGATTTTCTGGGGGGATGTTTTCTTGGTTAGAAAAATAGTTGATTGATCCCTCATTTAAATAAATTGAACCTGCGATAGCTTGTAATAGGGTTGATTTTCCTGAACCATTGTGCCCTGTAATTGCATAATGCTGACCTGATTCCAGCTCCTGGTTTAGGTTTCTGAATATCCATTGACGGTTGAAACGCTTTCCGGCATTAGTCACCGTTATATTCATCCACAGAATTTTTTGTGAAGCGTTTGATGATCCCCCTGCTGCTTTCTCTGATAAAGGTTACAATTTCATCACGTTCATCAGTTACAGGGAGTTCTTCTTCTATGAAATCAATAGCCTGTGTTGTATTCAACCCTTTATTGTAAATAATACGGTAGATATCTAGAATCTCATTTATTTTTTCAACTGAAAATCCTTTTCTTTTTAGTCCAACCGAATTTACACCAGCATACGAAAGGGGCGTTCTACCTGCTTTCATATAAGGTGGAATATCCTTGCTAACGAGAGAGCCTCCTGCAACAAATGAATGTTGTCCAATTTTTACAAATTGGTGGACGGCACACATGCCTGCAAGAATGGCGTAGTCTCCCATGGTAACATGCCCCGCCATTTGGGTATTGTTACTCATGATACAATGGTTGCCTATAACGCAATCATGTGCAATGTGACTATAGGCCATGATTAGACAATTGTTTCCAACAGTGGTTTTCCAACTGTCTTTTGTACCGCGGTGTATTGTAACAAATTCTCTGATGGTGGTATCATTGCCCACTTCAACGATAGTCTCTTCTCCTTCAAACTTTAGATCCTGTGGCGATGCAGAAATAACGGCTCCAGGAAATACCCTGCAATTTTTTCCAATCCTTGCACCTTCCATAATGGTTACATTGCTACCTATCCAGGTTCCTTCTCCTATTTCAACATTTTGGTGAATAACTGAAAAGGGGTCAATCTTTACATTGGTTGCGATGCGCGCATTGTGGTGGATATATGTATGTGGATGGATCATAATTTTAAATTTTATTGGTTTGAATCTTCCCTCTTAACCAATTGAGCCATTAGCACAGCTTCTGTAGTTATTTTATTCCCAACATAAACCGTTCCATTCATCTCACAGATTCCTCTTCTAATTGGACCTGCTAGTTCCAGCTTCAAAATCATGGTGTCTCCGGGGATAACCTTTTGTTTGAATTTGCAATTGTCAATTTTCACAAAGTAGGTATCATATTCTCCTGGAGGAAGTGCATTGATCGCAAGTATTCCTCCGCATTGCGCCAATGCTTCAACCTGTAAAACACCGGGCATGACTGGATTTCCGGGGAAATGTCCTGCAAAGAATGGTTCATTGAATGTTACGTTTTTGATTCCTACGATATGTGTATCAGATAGTTCAATCACCTTATCAACCAACAAGAATGGAAAACGATGTGGAAGTTTCTTTTCAATTTGTTGGGTATTGTATACAGGAGCTTGAGTAGGATCATAAACAGGTATGTTTTTTACGTGTTTATTTTTCTTAATGTAGTTTTTGATTGCTTTTGCAAATTCGATATTTGAAAAATGGCCTGGTCTATTTGCAATAATATGTGCTTTGATCGGGTAACCAATCAGTGCAAGGTCACCAATCACATCCAACAATTTATGGCGAGCCGGTTCATTGGGAAATCTTAATTCAAGGTTATTGAGGTATCCGCCACTCTCAACTTCAATGGTATCTTTTTTGAAAATTTTTGCCAGCCTTTCCATTTCTTCGTCACCAACTGGTTTATCTACCACCACAATGGCATTGTTGATGTCGCCGCCCTTTATGAGATCTTGGGATAGCAAGGCTTCAAGCTCATGAAGAAAACAGAATGTTCTGCAACTCGCTATTTCATTTTTGAATTCACTTATATTTTTGATTCCTGCATGTTGGGTTCCCAGCACAGGACTATTAAAGTCAATTAATGTTGTTACTTTATATTCCATGGCTGGCATGGCCACCATTTCAACTCTTTTTTCCTCATGATAGTATGAAATATTTGTATCAATGCTATACCAATGTTTTGCTGCCTCTTGCTCCTCAACACCTGCTTTTTCAATTAATTGTATAAATGGCTGAGAACTGCCATCCATGATTGGGATTTCAGGACCATTTATTTCTATAAGACAATTATCAACTCCCATTCCTACCAATGCAGCCAATATATGTTCTACGGTGCTTATCTTGGCATCATGGTCTTCAAGGGTTGTTCCCCTTGAAGTATCAGTTACAAGATCACAATCAGCTTTTATGACTGGCTCATTGGGAAGGTCAATGCGTTTGAATTGTATACCAAAACCTGGATTAGCGGGTTTTAATACCATATCCACCATGATGCCCGTATGCAGTCCTGTTCCAGAGATTTTTTCACTATGGGTAATGGTATGCTGTTTGTCTGGGTTGAATTTTTCTTTCATCTCAATCAATTGGATGCAAAGATAAGCCATTTTTAGCTGTAAGATAGGGGCCCTTGATAGCAGGTAATCACCTTGGATTATGAAGAATTAACAACTTTATTAGTCTATGTTTTTTCCCGTGGCTAGTTTTTTTAGTAGTGCTTCTAGTTCTTCAACCTTTTTAGATAGTGCTGGTAGTTTTCTGAAAATTGATAATGACTTCAATGACGACAGATGATCAAAAGCCGGTGTTCCGTTTAATGACTTGTTTTTTTCAGTCACGTTACTGTTGATTCCGCTTTTAGCACCCACTTTTACACCTTCTGCAATCGTAATATGTCCAACAATGCCAACTTGTCCTCCAATCATGGCTCTTTTACCGATTTTTGTTGAACCGCTGATTCCTGTTTGGGCTGCAATGACACTATCTTCTCCAATTTCAACATTGTGTGCTATTTGTAATAAGTTGTCCAATTTCGTTCCCTTACGAATGATTGTTGATCCCATTGTTGCTCGGTCAATACAGGTATTCGCACCAATTTCAACATTGTCTTCTATCACCACATTGCCCATCTGTGGAACCTTTTGGTAACTGCCATCTGCTTGAGGGGCAAATCCAAATCCATCACTTCCTATAATAGTCCCCGCATGAATAATTACTTCATTTCCTATGATACAATCATGATAAATTTTTGCACCGGGATTTATCACTGATTTCTTTCCTATGCATACATTTTTGCCAATATATACTTGTGGGTATATTTTGGCGCCATCTTCAATAATGGCATTTTCCCCTATAAATGCAAACGCACCGATAAAGACATTTTCACCAATCTTGGCTGACTTATCAATGTATACGGGTTCCTGGATGCCAACCATTTTTTCTGCTGCAATTTGCTGGTAATATTGCATAAGAAAAGCAAATGAAGCGTAAGGGTCTTTCACACGAATCAATGCTGTGTCAACAGCCTGCTTTAGTGTCAAGTCCTCACTTATAATTACAGCACTAGCATTTGTAGTATACAGGAATTCTTCATATTTGGGATTTGCAAGAAACGCAAGGTTACCTTTTTCAGCCTCTTCAATTTTAGAAAAAGATGAAACAATTTTATTGCCATCACCTTCTATTTTGCCTCCAATTAAAGCAGCTATTTGTTGAATCGAAAATTCCATCATTGTTGATTTAACTACGCCGCTTGTTTTTGAACATTTGGCGATAGTAATTTTTGTTGCATTTTCTTGAAAAACCTATTGATAAAAACAAATGTAAAATTTTTTTACAGGACCTGACAGGTTTTGATGGATGAGCGGTGAATCTACTTGTGATATATCGCGAACCTTTCCGTCCTTAAACAAAATATTGATGCTTTCATTGTTTGGATCATAAAGGTTGTTTTCTGCTTCACCATTAAAGACGAGGTAACTTGCATCATCCATTGAAATGTCCAATTGCGCTGACACATTTTCTCTTTTTGTCTTTATCTCCGATTCTTGAATAGGTTGAGACTGAAGTCTGAGTTTCAATAATTTTCTATTCAGCAGGGCCTTACAAAGTGTTGAGATAACCCTATCAGTATGTCCTTTCCAGCTTTTGATAGCATTTATAATATCACTGTCATCTAGCTCACAGAAGAGTTCTATGTGTATTCTTTCTGGCGAAGCAATATCTTTAAATAATAATTTATTCAATCGCTCCCCAGCGTCAATGCTGTCTGGATTTTTTTTATATATCCATTTTGCCCTTTCTAGTATTTTTATAAGGGTCATTTCTGCACTCAAAACGGTTTTATGTTGGTATACTTGCCAATACATTAGTCTTCTCGATACTAGAAATTCTTCAATAGAGTAAATTCCTTTTTCCTCAACCACTAATTCGCCTTCATGAACTGTAAGCATCTTTATAATACGATCATATCCAATCATCCCTTCAATTACTCCTGAAAAAAAGCTATCTCTTGTGAGATAATCCATTCTATCAACATCTAGTTGCCCACTAACAAGTTGATGTAGAAATTTTTTTGGGTAGGTATTTTTGAATACGTTAATGGCCATTGATAGTTGCCCTTCCATCTCTTGGTTGAGCTCATTCATAATCATTACTGAAAGCGTTTCATGTTCTAGGTCTTTTACGAGCATTGACTCCAAGGCATGTGAAAACGGGCCATGCCCAATATCATGAAGTAAAATAGCAATTTTTGCTGCTTGTTCCTCTTCGTTTGTTATTTCTATGCCCTTGTTCCGCAGCTCATAAATTGCATTATGCATGAGATGATATGCACCTAGTGCATGATGAAGTCTGGAATGTACGGCTCCTGGGTACACTAGATATGACATTGCCATCTGGTTGATCCTTCTGAGTCTTTGAAACCATGCATGTGAGATGATCCTATATATAACTGGATCATTGATGGTTATGAAACCATATACAGGGTCATTGATGATCTTTCTAAATGCCATTTAATGATTGTAAGGTTAACTGTATCTTTGTCGCATACAAAGGTAGTAACCTGAGAATGGATTAACTAACTTTATTCAGGTTCTTCAAAATGTTATTTAATAAAAATTTGATATGTCCACTGCCTTTATCATTTGGGTAGATGATGAAATAGAAAGTCTTGAGGCCCATCGGCGTTTTCTTGAGCAAAAAGGCTATTCACTAAAAACCTTTACAAATGGATTTGATGCTTTGGAGTTTATCAACCACAACCCCGCTGATTTAGTATTGCTCGATGAGTCCATGCCGGGGATGAGTGGTTTAGAAACCCTTTCTGGGATAAAGGCTTTGTATCCAAGGTTGCCAATTGTG
>CAMBGO010000031.1 GCA_945866165.1 Chitinophaga pinensis
ATTATGGAGGTGAAAAAAATTGCCAAGGTTATTATCACAATTCGCATAATTGGTTTTTTGTAAAATTATTCATTGTAATGCATATAGGCAAATGTGCCTTGGGGATGAAAGGTATAAAGTTTACCTAAATTAATTTTTTGACAGAACTTGTGAGTTGGCTTCGTCGGTAATTGGATTATATACATTTGTAATCAATACATTTGCTCAACAAATTATTTGAATGAAGAAGAAGCGAAATATGGTATTGCAAAATCTCGTTGTGGATGCTTACGCCGCAGGTGGAAAATCCATCGCGCGCCTAGACGGCAAGGTTGTCTTTATCGAAGGTGCTGTTCCGGGTGATGTAGTGGATGTAAGGCTTACAAAAAATAAGAAAGATTGGGCAGAAGGGAAAGCCATTCATTTCATTCAATATTCTAAAGATAGAGTTGTCCCTTTTTGTAAGCATTTTGGTGTTTGTGGGGGATGCAAATGGCAAATGCTTCCTTATGAAAAACAGCTTCAATATAAGCAACAAGAAGTGACAGATCAGATGAAGCGAATTGGAAAGATTATTTTGCCTGAAATGCCTCCTGCTATTGGTTCTGGCGCCACAACGTCTTATAGGAATAAGCTTGAGTTCACTTTCAGCTCAAAAAAATACTATACCCAGCAGGAAATTGATTCGATGCCAATGCACGAAGATGGACCCCGTGGGTTGCCATCTATCCCGGCGCTGGGATTCCATGTTCCCGGATCATTTGATAAGGTGATTGATATCGAAGCCTGCCATTTACAGATCCCACTTAATAACGAAATTAGAAACGCCGTTAGGGATTATGCATTGAAACATGAAATCTCCTTCTATGATATCCGGCAGCATACTGGGTTGTTGAGAAATCTAATGACACGCTTGTGTACAACAGGAGATAATATGGTGAACCTTGTTTTTGGAGAATTTGACAAGCAGGTTCTTGAAGGGATCATGGAATTTATTAAAAATCAATTTCCTCAAATCACTTCACTGTATTATACCATCAATAAAAAGATGAATGATAGCTTGCATGATCAACAACCTATTTTATATCATGGCAATGGATATGTAGTTGAGCAACTTGGTATTTTAAAGTTTAAGATAGGACCAAAATCCTTTTTTCAAACAAATACCAAACAAGCCGAGGTTCTTTATGGTATTGCAAAACAATTTGCAGAGTTGAAGGGGCATGAAACGTTGTATGATCTTTATTGTGGTACGGGTAGCATTGGCATCTTTCTCAGTGACCAAGTTAAAAAAGTGATTGGTGTTGAACTGATTGAAGAGGCTATCGATGATGCCAAAGAAAATGCTGCATTAAACTGCATTTTAAACACAAGATTCTTCGTTGGCGATGCTGCTTTAGTATGCACAGATGAGTTTTTTCTTGAACATGGCAGACCAGATGTCATAATTACGGATCCGCCCCGTGTTGGTATGCATGAAAAATTAGTTAAACAGATTCTTTTCATGGAGGCACCCATTGTTGTTTATGTAAGCTGTAATCCGTCAACACAGGCAAGGGATCTTCAGTTGCTATCAGAAAAATATGAGGTTACTGCAATTCAAACAGTGGACATGTTCCCCCACACTCACCATATTGAAAATGTTGTACAACTGAAGTTTAGACATTCTTAGTGCTTCATTGAAGCATGTTCATTATTTTTGTATTTCAATTCTAATTATGGAGTCAGAAATAAGGCCAGGTAGATTTCAGGTTCTCCCCGTTGTAATAAAGAACCTGATCATCATCAACTCATTGGTATGGTTAACGCAAATAACCATTGGTCAAGACCTCATACCCATGGAGAAGCTGTTTGCATTGCATCATTTTTCTTCAGATCATTATGGAATTTGGCAATTCATAACATATATGTTTTTGCATTCTTCTGGATCCTTTTTTCATATTTTGTTCAATATGTTTGCTTTGTGGATGTTTGGTTCAACTCTTGAAAACCTTTGGGGCCCTGTTAGGTTCTTACTATTCTATTTGGTTTGCGGATTAGGTGCAGGGATTGCACAAGCTTTGGCGCTTACTTATGATATTTCGACTTATACCGATATGTTTCAAGCTGGTCAAATTAGCGCGCAAGAACTCTACATGTTGTCAAATATTCCAACATTGGGTGCATCGGGAGCTGTGATGGGAATTTTCGCCGCTTATGCATTTACATTTCCCAATAGCCAAATGCTTATTCTACCTATTCCATTTCCAATCAAAGCTAAATGGGCGTTGCTTGGGTTGGCAGCCATGGATGTAATTGGCGGAGTTTCCAGCGAGTCTACTGGTATCGCCCACTTTGCTCACCTTGGTGGTGCCGCCATCGGTATCATTATAGTGATGATTTGGAACAAAAAGGATAGAAACAGGTTTTATTGATTACACATAAAATAGCAATGGGATATCGGAATTACAATCGTACTAGTAGCAATTCAATTTGGAACACTTCAAATCCTTTGGTGATGTTAATCATCCTCAATGCTATGATGTTGATTCTACTCAATTTCTTGAAAAGCATCTACACCTTTTCATCTATTCCAGAAAGCTCTTTTTATACCAACATATACCATTATTTTGCCATGCCTGCTGATCTGAGCACATTATTAATGCGTCCATGGACAATCCTAACAATGCAGTTTAGCGAAGTGAAAGTTTTTTTTGCAATTAGCAATATTTTTTGGCTCTGGGTTTTCGGCAACTTGATCCAAGACTTGGTAGGTGGCGATAAGCTTATTCCACTGTATTTGTATAGTGGATTTGTTTCAGCTATTGCTTTTGTCGCTATCTCAAATATTTACCTAGTTGATCTTTCTTCCGGAATTTATTTCACGGGTGTTTCATCTATTTTACTTGGCTTGGCTGTAGCGGCTTCAACTATTTCTCCAAGTTATCGCTTTTTTCCACTTATTGGCGGCGGTATACCACTTTGGGTCATTACACTTGTATATGCCTTGGTTGACCTTTCAGCCCTCGCTAATAACCTAGTAATGATTATCCCACATCTGTTTGCTGGATTGATGGGATTCGTTTTCGTAAAATGTCTTCAGAAAGGAATTGATCTTGGCGATTCGATGAATTCAATTGCAAGAAAATTTTCTAGTTTGCTTACTCCATCAAAAAAGCAGGGAACTTCTATCAAGACAACCTCATTCTACAAACAGGGCACTAAAAGTCCCTTTGTAAAAAAATCCACTATTACCCAAGACCGCATTGACGCAATCCTGGATAAAATAAGCCAACAGGGATATGAAAAGCTCAACGATGAGGAGAAGAAAATATTGAAGCAAGCAAGCAAAGAAGACCTTTGAGTATAAAACGGCTTAAAGCACTCTTCAGTTTTTTTATCCCCATTCATCATTTTAGGAGTCAATAGAAGTGAAATTATTCTTAACCTTGGTGCAGAAAACCCAATCCACAACTATCGATGCATGGTTAAGTTCATCAAATCAATTTCTTTCAAGTCTTTAATTTTTCTCAATCTTTTATTTGGGTTGCTATTTATTGCTTGTTGCTATGCTCCAGACATGCCACCACAGAAATGGTGGTTCATGGGTTTTCTAAGTTTGTTCTTGCCATATTTATTTTTTTTGATGCTTTTTTTCTTACTGCTGTGGATTTTTATCAAATCAAAATGGTTCTTTTTCCCTTTGGTGGTTTTGCTTATTGGAGTATTCAAACTTAGCTCTCATTATTCCTTTACTTTTTCTACTAAGTTTAATCCATCAAATCAGGGAACTCTTCGTGTGATGAGTTGGAATATTCGTCATTTTATTCCTTTCTATGAAACAAAGTTCAAGCCAAATAAAGAAGAGCAAACACAAAAAATTTTTGATGAAATAAAACAGTACAGTCCAGATATAATTTTTCTGCAGGAATTCATTTCAATACCATCTCTTGGGAGCACTGATCCCATGAATTATTTAAAGGAACGCTTAGGTTACAAGTATGTTCAGTTTGAAGGGGAAGATGTTTTTGGAATTAAACACCGTTCTGGAAATGCTATTTTTTCCAAGATTCCATTTATCAAGAGTGGCGTAATCAAATTTCCGTATGATGTTAAAGGACAAACTGAAAATATGGTTTATGCCGACTTACTTTCAGGCAAAGACACCATTAGAGTATATTCATTGCACCTTAAGTCATTCGGTTTTGGCGATCGGGAATACAGGGCAATTGAAGAAGCAAAAAATGAGTCTGACTACAATATTGGGGAATCCAAGAATGTCCTGCGTAAAATGAGAAATACATTTCGTTGGCATGGCCTTCAATCTGATTTTGTAAAGAGTAACATATCAAGCTCTCCTTATCCATTTATTTTGACGGGCGACTTCAATGATGTGCCAACATCGTATGCATATAAAACAATCAAGGGTAGCTTGCAAGATGTTTTTATTGAAAGAGGGTCTGGATTGGGTAATACATTCATAAGTGCAACATCTTCCTTTCTCAGGGTTTTACCCACCTTAAGAATAGATTATATTTTTGCGGATCAATCTTTTAATACAGTTCAATTCTTCAAGGGCGGTGAAAGAATTTCAGATCACTTGTTTCTTTTAGCTGACTTCAATGGTTTGCAATGATTCATTGCTGCATCTTATTCAAGTGACTATTAAGTTGCAATCTTTATCTTTGTAACTATATACGAGATTATGGCTGGTTTAAGTTTTTATAATTCATTATCTAGGCAAAAAGAAATATTTCAATCTATTATACCGAATAGGGTTGGCATGTATGTGTGTGGCCCAACGGTAAGTGGCGAGAGCCATCTTGGTCATGCTCGTCCTTTTATAACATTTGATATTGTATACAGGTACCTCAAGTATCTTGGATACCAAGTTAGATATGTTCGCAACATAACCGATGCAGGACATTTTGAGGAAGAGGGAAGAGAAAGCGAAGACAAGATCTCAACTAAGGCAATTCTTGAAAAAATGGAACCTATGGAACTGGTGCAGAAATATACCAACATGTTTCATTGGGCCATGAAGGAATTCAATAACCTGGAGCCCAGTATTGAGCCTACAGCAACTGGCCATATTGTTGAACAGATTGTAATGATTGAAAAAATCATTGCTGATGGGTATGCATATGTTGCAAATGGTTCTGTGTATTTTGACGTTGAGAAATACCATGCTGACTTTGGTGCCAAAGGAATGCAATATGGCATTTTGAGTGGGAGGGTGTTGGAAGATCAATTAGAAACAACTCGTGAGCTTGATTCGCAGGATGAAAAAAGACATAAGTTTGATTTTGCCTTATGGAAAAATGCAGCTCCTGAACACATTATGCAATGGAAAAGCCCATGGGGAATGGGTTTCCCGGGATGGCATATAGAATGTTCAGCTATGAGTAACAAATACCTTGGAAAGGAATTTGATATTCATGGTGGTGGAATGGATTTGCAGTTTCCACACCATGAATGCGAAATAGCCCAAAGTGCTGTTTGCAATCACCAAATTCCTGCTAAATTTTGGTTACACAATAATATGATTACCATCAACGGACGGAAGATGGGTAAGAGCTATAACAATGTGATCAAGCTTAGTGAACTCTTCAGTGGTAAACATGAAATCCTTACACAGGCTTATTCTCCCATGACAGTGCGGTTCTTCATTTTACAAACACACTATCGAAGTACCCTTGATTTTGGTAATGAAGCATTGCAAGCTTCTGAAAAAGGATTGAGAAGAATGTGGGATGCATTTTTACAGCTCAAACGTATTGACTCCAATTCTTCAACAAATACAGAAGCCCAAGACCCTGAACTAGAAAAAAATTGCCTTGGGATTTTAAGCTCACTTGACGATTACATAAATGATGATCTCAATACAGCCAAGGTGCTTGCAGGTTTGTTTGAACTTGTTCCGATTATCAATTCAATCAAAGATGGCCATATAAAAGTAAATGCCTTGTCATCCGACACCATTAACTTGATGAAAAAACAATTCAACGTATACCTGGTTGATGTTTTTGGACTAAAAGATGAACAAAAGCATAATGAAGAAAAGCTTTCATCTGTGCTTGAATTGATAGCAGATATCAGAAAAGACGCAAGGACGAAAAAAGATTTTGCAACTTCTGATAAAATTAGAAATCAATTGTTAGAAGCTGGAATACAATTGAAAGATGAAAAAAATGGTACAGTTAGTTGGGAGTTCATCTAGATAAAATTGAATTACACCCATCACCTAAAAAAAGACAAACGATTGGATGCTGTTATTGCATCACAATCGGTGCTTACCCTTCAAATTCAAGCGGACTTATTTTCTTATTTGTGCAGGTCTATCATCAGTCAGCAATTGTCTACAAAGGTTGCTGCAGTTATTAGTGAGCGATTCTTTTTGATCTTTCAGGGGAAGAAACATCTTGCCAATCAAATTCTTGAAAAACAGGACGAAGCGTTGAGGGCAGTTGGACTTTCAAATGCGAAGACACAGTATATAAAGAACCTGGCATCATTTTATTTAGAGCATAAAAAAGCTTGGTCAGCACTGCATACGTTGCAGGATGTTGAAATTGTTGCGTTTCTCACTAACATAAAGGGAGTGGGAAGGTGGACTGTAGAAATGTTGCTGATGTTCGCAATGGGAAGAGAGAACGTTTTTCCAGATGATGATCTTGGTATCCAGCAAGCAATGATTCGATTATATAAAATAGAGGTAGATTCAAAAAAAGAGCTCAAAATAAAAATGAATCAGATTGCATCTCTTTGGTCGCCTTATAGAACGTATGCCTGTCTGCATTTGTGGAAATGGAAAGACGCTTAATCTTTATTGTTGATTTTTTTTATTAGATGATCAAGTTCTTCATTCTTGTTTAGCCTTTCTTTTATCTTCTCGAGCGAATGTGAAGAGATAGACCAATTCATGGGATAAAGCTCCTCTTGATTTTTTTTATAAAGGTTCAATACAGTGTAGTATTCATCAGACTGATACATATCTTGTAGGTTCTTTGATAACCTGAGGTTATTTATGTCTGTTTGACTTGAATAGGAACCCAAAATTGTTTTTATAGGCGCCCCCAAATCATTAATCATTGGATGTACTTTAGTGAAATTTTTCTCGACTTCAATTTGATTGGACACATGGATCACATGGAATCGTATTTTCGCAAAATTGTTATTTGGATTTTTTAGTAACGTATCGCTTATTGTCTTATTCAAATCGAGGATCATTTCATGAACTACCCCTGCACCAGAATTATCAAAGTATCCTCCATCAACAAAATATTGGTCTTTGATTCTGCCAGCAGGACTAAAATAAGGGAAACGGGCACCTAGTACAATTGAACTTGCTATAGAAATCTCTTTATTTGCTCCAATTACATCTAACACATCAACCCTGCTTGACGAAGTTCCATAATTTAGTTTCACATTGCTTATAACAGCAGGCGCACCATCTTGCATTCTTGTGCAGTTGATGCAAATGACTGAATTTGTTTTCAATGAAGTTTCGTTGTTTACCAACGCAGAAAAATCCATGTTCATAAATGAACCTATCTCTTTTCCTACCAGCACATTCGTTAAGGACTTTTCAAGTGCCTCAGCTCTATCTTTTACAACTCCTTGCGGTATAAGTGGTAGCAAAAGGTCAGGACCAAGCAATCTCACCAAAGGGAAGCTCAGAAAGTCGTTTGATAAATAAGCTTGTACTTCATTTGTTCTGCTTTTTAATGGGAGTTGTTTAGATGCATAAAATGTAATATTCCCAAGACTTCCTCCTGAGGCTCCAGAGAGGCAATAAATATTTTTTGAAAATGCTCCATTTGTTTCTGTTTCAATTTTACTTAGCACAGAAGCGGTCCAATAGGCTGATCTTGATGCGCCTCCATCAGCTAGTATGAAATAAACTGGAAATTCATTTATTGTAGAATCACTTAGTAATTCATTGCGTTCCTTTATCCAACTTAAAAAATGTGATTTAAGTGTAGGCCTTTTTCGATTTTGTTGATCTTCTAAACCTGTACTTCTCATACTTACATAGTGGGGCTCCCTCAAAAAACCTGCAATAATCAAAGCAAGGATTAAAAGAAAATGAAAATTTATTTTTTGCTTTATAGAGAATAATGCGATGATATTACCTGCGCCTAATAAAATTCCAAATGAGAGCAAAATAATTGGAAGCGGAGTTATATTTCTTGAAATGGGAAGTGAGTAAACCGCACTTATATAAATACCCAGCGCGATGAGTGAAAAGGAAGAGAACAGAAAAAATATATTTTTTTCTGTTTGTATCATGATCTCTTTTTTGAGCGGATCCTCAATTCTTGCCCTGTCGTGAAACACCCATAGGATTAATTTTCTGTATTGATTTCTTGCTGATGTAATATGCTTTTGTTGGGGAAGCTTGTTTTTGGTAGTATTTGTTTGACTGATTTTTCTTCTTGTTACAACAATATAGAGGTACCCTAATTGAAGCATTGGAAGAAATATAATATAGCCCCAAAGGCTATTTATAAAAATCATGATTATAATAATGAGGATATAGGCTATCCAGATAAATTGTCTGGTTTTTTTAAGTTGATTTCGGCCCATCTTATTTTTTATTTTCTCAAATAAAAAATGCGAAACCATGAAAAGAAAAGTACTGCTAAGTAGTATAGCCGCTGTTAAAATAGTGTGTTCAAATTCGAACTTTAGCTTAACCAATGCACAAATAAGTGCTGTAAAGCAGAGGTATCCGAGTAGCCTAGGTGTTTGGTATAATTCCTCTTTTGCAATGTGAAAGAGCTTGTCGTTATTGTATGCAATTAGTCTTGAAGTATACCAAGTTACAATGGCCCAAAATAGCAGTCCTATTAAAAAAAGCAACCCCGTTTTTCTAGAATCAAGTCCTGTAATGATAATGTCTTTGCCTTGAAGCGAGTTATTAAAAAAGAAATAGGCAAGGAGTAGAAAAAGAATTCCTGGGAAAAATACCCAAAGTACCTGCAAAAAAATTGCAAGCCTTTGAAGCGTCCTGTTGATGCTTTGTAACAATACTTTGTTTGTTACATGAAATTACATCATTGTTATCAGTGATTTGATATACTTGCGCAGAAACCTCAAACTATTTTTGAAGTTTATTTAGGATTAAAAATTAGGCTGGTTGTAGTTCTTTCCAAAGCAAGTCTTTTAATTCTTGCAATCCTTTTCCAGATACCGCTGAAATAAAAACATGTGGAATATTTTTTGGAAGCTCCTTTTCAATAGCCAATTTCAATTCTTCATCAAGCATATCAGATTTGCTTATTGCTATGATGAATTTTTTATCAAGTAGTTCAGCATTGTATTCTTTCAATTCACTGAAGAGAATTGATAATTCTTTTTTATGATCATTGCTATCCGCAGGAACGAGAAAAAGCAACACAGGATTTCTTTCAATATGCCTTAGGAAGCGATGCCCTAGGCCGCGGCCTTCTGCAGCTCCTTCAATGATGCCTGGTAAGTCTGCAATACAAAAAGACCTACCGTTGCGGTATTCTACCATGCCCAGTTGAGGGGTAAGGGTAGTAAAGGCATAATCTGCAATTTTCGGTTTGGCTGCAGTAACGGAGGATAGTAAGGTTGATTTTCCTGCATTGGGAAATCCTACGAGTCCAACATCAGCAAGCACTTTTAATTCTAGTACTTTCCATCCTTCTGATCCTTCTTCTCCTGGTTGCGCATATTCTGGTGCTTGGTTGGTAGGTGTTGCAAAATTTTTATTGCCCAAGCCACCCCTTCCTCCTTTCACCCAAATGAATTCCTGGCCATCCTCTAAAATTTCACCATCAAGCAAATCATTTTCTTCGTTTCTGGCAATGGTACCCAGTGGCACTTCTATTATGATATCCTTTCCATCACGACCTGTCATGTTGTTTTTATTGCCATACTGACCGTCTTCTGCAATTACATTCTTATAGTAACGAAGGTGTAGTAAGGTCCATAAGTTTTTGTTACCCCTTAAGATGATATGACCACCCCTACCACCATCACCTCCATCGGGTCCGGCTTGCGCATTAAATTTGGTGCGCATGAAGTGTTTGCTTCCTGCCCCACCGTGCCCACTCTTGCAAAACACCCTTATCTGATCAACAAAATTCGATTTTTCCATTTCGGGTGCAAGGTAAGCATAAGCGTGGGAAAGGCAATGAGGATGCATAATTGCTAAGGCTATTGTTATATAGGCGTTTTAAAAATTAAAACAGCATAGTTGTTTCTAGCAAAGGCATTTTACGATGTCAAAAGAATTTAATGCATTAATATCCTAACTTTGTTGCAACACATTCTCATGCAAGCCGTAAAAAAAATCATTGGTTTTTTCAGCAACAAATATCTCTTGGCTGGACTTGCATTTACATTATGGATTCTTTTTTTTGATCATAATAATTTTTTCAGGTACCTAGAATACCAAGGTGACCTTAAAGAGATCAAGCAAAAAAAGGTCTATTACCAGGGTCAAATTGAAAAAACAAGGAAAGACGTGGAGCTGATCAAAACCAACCCATTTTGGTTGGAGAAAATTGCAAGGGAACAATACCTGATGAAGAAAAAGGGAGAAGACGTCTATATTGCTAAAGAAGAATAAAAAAAATTGCATCCAAAAGCAATAAATCCATTCATTTCTCGTTTTAATCTCGACAAAATGTTAATTCACCCTTGTGGAGGATCATTTTGATATAAAGTTCAATAGAAATTTGATCATCAACAAAGAACAATGGGTAAAAATCAACTAAGCTCCGATAAAACGCTTCGTTTCCTTTACAAGGAAATGTCTGAAAACGAATCAGTTGATTTCTTGGCTTCCTTAGAAGAAAATCTATTTGCAATGCGAGTCTTTCTTGAACTTCAAGAAACGGTAGATTCAATTCAAACTATACAGTATTCCCCAAGTGAAAAGCTGATTAGCAAGGTGCATGCATATGCATCATTTAATTTGATTAGTCCGCAATAAACTAATTCATAGTAACTTTCAATCTTTTCAACACATGAAACGAAAAGAACGTTACGCAATTGTCATTGATTATTTCCAAAAGAACATCCTAGAGGCTGAAACGGAACTCTTATATGACAATCCATTTCAATTGCTGGTTGCTGTGATTCTTTCTGCACAGTGCACAGACAAAAGGGTAAACCTCACAACTCCAAAAATTTTTGAACAATTTCCCAGTCCTGTTGAACTTGCAGAAGCAGAATTTGATGTCCTATTTAATATTATCAAGAGCATCTCTTATCCAAATAACAAGGCAAAGCACCTAATTGGAATGGCCAAAATGCTACTAAGCGATTTTGGAGGTGAGATACCCATGACTGTAGATGAATTGGTGAAACTTCCCGGGGTAGGAAGGAAGACGGCTAATGTAATTACCTCAGTTATTGATCAACAGCCTAATATGGCGGTAGACACCCATGTTTTTAGGGTTTCAGCCCGTCTTGGACTGACGCGAGGAGCTAAAACACCACTCGCCACTGAAAAGCAATTGATAAAGGAAATTCCTGCCGATTTGGTACACCTTGCACATCATTGGTTGATATTACATGGAAGGTATACCTGCCTTGCTCGCAATCCTCGATGTGCTTCCTGTGGGTTGGTTTCACTTTGTCTGTATTATAAAAAGAATAATAAAAATTGATCTTGCTACTCAGACCAAAAGACGATAAATCTATATGGATTCATACCTAAAAAGCTTTTTCCTACCTTCGTTATTCATCCCGGCTAGTTCGGAAAAACATTCACAATGAAAGTGGCGATATATAGTCGTGGCGGTCAGTCTATTCAACACAGCGATTTGTTGAACCTGAATGAATCCCTGGTAAACGCCAGTATTAGCCCGGTATACTTCAAAGAATTGTACGACCAGTTTGAAACATACCTAGTTTCAGCAAGTCAACTTGATACATTCACTAGCGCAGAAGAACTCGATGATTCATTTGATGCACTCATCAGCTTGGGTGGCGACGGCACCTTGTTGGATACAGTTTGTTTGGTTCACGATAAGCAAATACCTGTATTGGGAATAAATTTTGGAAGACTGGGATTTCTTGCTAGTCTTGGTAAAGAGCATATCAATGAAGCCGTTGAGGCATTAAAAAACAGAACATATGTATTGGATAAACGAAGCCTGATTCACCTTGATGCAGACATTCCTCTTTTTGGAGAGCAACCATTTGCATTGAATGAATTTACGATACATAAAAGGGAGTTTTCTCCTATGATCAAGATTCATACTTATTTGAATGGCGAGTTTTTAAATACATTTTGGTCTGATGGATTAATTGTTTCCACGCCCACGGGATCAACTGGGTATTCATTGAGTTGCAACGGTCCTGTTGTTTTCCCAGATAGTGAAAGCCTCGTGATTACTGCAATGGCGCCTCATAACCTAAACATCAGGCCAATTGTAATACCTAGCAACAATGTATTGTCCTTTGAAGTGGAGGGAAGGGCTAATGATTTTATTTGCACATTGGATTCTAGAAAAGAGCTGGTTAAAACCAAGGTGCAGCTAGCTATTCGTAAAGAGCATTTTTCATTCAACTTAATACGCCTTGATGAAAATTATTTTTTGAAGACGCTCCGGGAGAAACTAACATGGGGATTTGATACAAGGAATCGTTGATCTTAAAAAACAAATAGCACTTAACTTCAAAATTCGCATCCTGTTAACGTTGGAGGGCGTATAAAAAAAATATTTTTGTGAGCTAATGATGAAAGCCCGTTTATTGTTTCTTTTTTTGATGGCAACTAATCTAGTTTCTGCCCAAATTGAATCTTATGTACAAGAAGGAGAGATTGGGTTTGTAAATGTAGGTTCCGCTTTTTATTTTGGTGACATAAACAACCAATCTTCAATCAATTATCCAAAACCTGCATTGGGTATTTTTGTTAGAAAACAATTTGGAAATTATGTAGCACTTCGATTAGGTGGAAATTATGCTGTTGTTGGGTATGCCGACCAATTCAGTAAAGTTGAATTTCAGCGACGAAGAAACCTCAATTTTGAATCAAAGATCTTGGAAGCAACTGTTCAAGGTGATTTTAATTTCTTTCGCTTTGTTCCTGGTGACCGTTCCTATCCATTTACACCCTATGCCACTTTTGGAGTAGGTATTTTTAAATTCGATCCATATACATACCTAAGTGGTCGAAAATATTTTTTAAGAACGCTGGGTACTGAAGGACAAGGGTCTGTTGCCTATCCTGAACGTAAACCGTATAAAAATTTTGCTTTTTGTTTTCCTTTTGGAATGGGTATTAAATACAATGTCTTCAGAAATATCAACCTTGCATTTGAAGTTGTATATCGTTATACTTCAACCGACTACCTTGATGATGTTAGCACTACGTATGCAGGTGACGCAGTTTTTCCAGCAGGATCGGGTGGACCAGCCTACTTATTGCAAGACAGATCTTATTCAACAGGAACGAGGATTGGAAAAACTGGAAAGCAACGGGGATTTAGCGAGCAAAATGATCATTATGTTTTCGCACAACTTTCTCTTTCAATTTCTTTTTCATCATATAAATGTGCCGATCCCAAGTAGCCAACAATAATATATCTACATCCTAATTACAATATGAAGACAGTCAACTAACCATTTGAAGCAATCTAACACCCTAAAAAACCTATTTTTGTAGTATGTCCATTAAAAATACCATTGATCTTACAAAATTGCCATCCCATATTGCCATTATCATGGATGGAAATGGGAGATGGGCACAGGAAAAAGGTCAAGATCGTTTGTATGGTCATTTTCATGGCGTTGAGAGTGTTCGAAATATTGTTGAAGGTGCAGCTGAATTGGGCCTAAAATACCTAACCTTGTATGCGTTTTCAACTGAAAACTGGGATAGACCAGAACAAGAAGTTACCGGGCTGATGGAATTGTTGGTTGAAACCATCAGAAAAGAGGTTCCTACCCTTCAAAAAAACAATATCCGATTACACGTTATTGGTGCTACACACCTGTTGCCAGCCTATGCCCAAACTGCTTTGCAAGAGGCCTTGAATATGACTGCCTCTGCTACTGGATTGAACCTGGTGATGGCATTGAGTTATAGCTCAAGATGGGAATTGGTAAATGCAATAAAGCAGATTGCACTTGGAGTTAAAAACAATCAAATTGAGCCTGAAGAAATAGACCATAACACGCTTCAACACTACCTTTCAACCAGCGATTTCCCCGATCCTGAGCTCATGATTAGAACCAGTGGGGAATTCCGTATTAGCAATTTTCTTCTTTACCAACTTGCATATGCGGAACTCTATTTTACCGATACACGCTGGCCCGACTTCAGAAAAGAGAATCTTTATGAAGCTATTCTGGATTTTCAACGCCGAGAAAGGCGGTTTGGGAAAACTAGCAGCCAAGTTAAAGTTTGATCTTTTAGTGTTATGTTTTGATGTCTAATTTCTCCAATGATATCAAATCATAGCTTAATATCCGGGAAAGACCAGATAAATTCAAATCCAGTATATCCATCCTATATGCTAAACAATGAACTCTTTAACAAAGAATTAGACAAAAAGCCGTTATTTTGCCGTCCCAAACCAAGAACTTGATGATGAGGATTTTTACGCTGTGTTTTTTTGCTTTATTGGCGGTTTACTCCAGCAGCGTATCTGCTCAAACAGACACCATTCCAGTCACTTCAGTTGATCCCATTTTAATGGGGATTTATGAAGCAAAATACCCTAAAAAATATATTATTTCTGATATCAAGGTAACTGGTAACAAAGCCTTTGACGCTGCCATTGTGATATCGGTTTCAGGATTGGCTATTGGAGATGAAATTACCATTCCCGGAGGTGATCAATTCGCAAAAGCAATTTCAAAACTTTGGACCCAAAACATGTTTACCAATATAAACATTTGGATTACTAAGGTTGAAGACAGAAATATTTCAATAGAAATTGAGGCTGTTGAAAGGCCCATGCTATCAGATTTCAAATTCCTTGGTGTTAGAAAAACTGAAGCAGATGAGCTGAAAGACAAGGTTGGACTTTTCAAGACAAGGGTAGTAACAGATAACATGAGGTTGTCTGCGCAGGAAAATATTGTAAAATATTTTATTGATAAAGGATACCAAGGTGCTACTGTAAATATTTCCGAGCAACAGGATCCAGCATCACCAAGTAAGGTGATATTATATTTCAATATTACAAAAGGTAATAAGGTAAGAATATCAGATATTTATTTCTTTGGAAATACCTCAGCACAAACACTCGCATTAAAGAAGAAGATGAAAGGCTCTAAGGAGCTATCTCGTCTAACACTTTTCCCTGATAGTTCATATAGTCCTTATGGAGATGTTGAAAAACTAAGCTTCAAAGAATTTATCAGCCAGAAAGCATATTTGCACCCTTCGAGAATAAAAGACTTTATAGATCCTTGGTTCCGATTTAAGTTGCTTTCGTCTGCAAAATTCAATGAGAAAAAATATGGTGAGGACAAAGAAAAGATCTTGGATTACTATAACTCATTAGGATACAGGGATGCCGTTATTTCAAAAGATACACAGTACTATGATAAAAAAGGCCGATTGAATTTATCCTTGAAAGTGGATGAAGGAAATAAGTACATTTTTGGCAACATGACGTGGAAGGGAAATACAAAATATGCTGATAGCATTTTGACCATGTTGCTGGGAATAAAAAAAGGCGATACATATAACCTTGAATTTCTAAACAAGAAGCTTGGTAAGCAGGCTACGCCTGAAGGGGGTGATATAAGTTCACTTTACCAGGACGATGGCTATCTTTTCTTTTCAATCAATGCCGTTGAAACTTCAGTTTACAATGATACCATTGACCATGAGATAAGAGTAGTAGAAGGGCCACAAGCAACTATTAAGAATGTCAATATTAGTGGTAACGATAAGACCAAGGAATATGTGATTAGAAGAGAGTTAAGAACCATTCCTGGAGAGAAATTCAGTCGCGCAGACTTGATTCGTTCGCAACGAGAAATTATCAACCTTGGTTATTTCAACCAGGAAAAGCTTGGTATGCAACCGGTTCCAAACCAAGATGATGGAACAGTGGATATCAATTATACAGTTGAAGAAAAATCTTCTGACCAGCTTGAACTAAGTGCTGGTTGGGGTGGTGGAATCGGACTTAC
>CAMBGO010000032.1 GCA_945866165.1 Chitinophaga pinensis
CATGCCCTCTTGTCTCGGGGGTGAGGATAACAGGATAAACGTAGTGTAGAGCCGTCTCGCAAGAGGCGACCAGGGTCGACCACTGAACTTTGCGCTACAGCTAACTGCCTCGTGGAGGTTCGATCCCTCCCCCTACAGCAATAAAAAGCCCATAATCAATTTTTTATGGGCTTTTTGATTTTGGTGAAGTTTCACTACGCATTTAGTGTAACTGGAGCTGAAATCTGGGCAAGTTTACGGATATGATTCACCAAATTACAATACCATTTTGTCCAAAAATTAAGGGGTCGATACAACAGCAGCAATACTATTTTGACCATGAAATGACGCTTATCTCAAAAGGAGGAACTATAACTTCAACTTCTGAAACCCCATCTTTTTTTCTTACAAAATTTAATTTTTTTGATGTGATTAGTTCTTTACATTTTAAGAATTGGCTAGATACTGAGCGCGCCATAATTTTACCCTTCCAAACTTGGTCACTATTATTAGAGATAATGACATTAAAAAATTGATCACTTTTGGTTGTAAGAAATTCAACAGGCAATCCTTCAATTTTTACTGGTTGGATGTCAGAAATCATTTTATCGAATAATTGTAATGCGGCATTACTAATATCCTGAGTTGCCCCTTCAAACCATGGAACCATAAATGAAATGAGTTTGCCTTTCCCATATTTTTTTTCAATTATTAACGGGTGCCCACTCGAAGTAGTTGCTAAAGACTTTGCATCTTTTGTAAGCATTGAACGAAAGTATCGAAAAGGTTCATTGACCATTTTATTGTTATAAAACGACCAAGCATTCCCAACTCGCAAAACAGGCTCAATTTCTGCGCCAATAAAGTTAGTATGTTCAGGCGTCAAAACACCAGCGGCACAAATAACAGTGGCTCCGTTTTCCATCGCGTGTTGTAGTTTTTGCATCATGGATCCATCCAGTATTATTTGATCTAACAACACAATCACTTTGTAAGCATCTAAAGTACTTTTATCGACCTCCGTGGTAAAAATATCAAAGATATCTCCCCAACGCGAATTCCCCATTGGGCGATGGTTGGATGTTTCGATTTGATTCATTTCTAGTATCTTTTGGGCATAATTTTTATGATCATATTGCCCGAAATTTACAGGGTATTCTGCTTGATAAAGGTTTTCAGCAGAAGGAGCAAACTCCTTAGAAATACTTGATAAAGCAAAGGAAGGAATAGGCGGATTTTCCGATTTATATTTACCGAAAGGAAAAGGATCCATATAAAAATTACTTCCAGGAAAGGCCAAAGAAAAAAAACCGTCTAAGGCTTTCTGACCTTGTCTATAGGGTATATTTGCATAATTCCAAACGGTATTTTTAGTTTGCCAGTAAGGAGGTGTAATCCAGCCATGGTCCTCCGGAAGAATAATGGCAACAGGCACATCAGGTACCCCCCTTTCATGTGTTTTAATAAATTTCCCAAAATCATCCATGCATTTAACAAATGCAGTTGGTTGGGCATTTGTTTTATCAAAAAAAAGTTCACTTCCCTCTATTCGAAAGTGTTCGGCCCCCGAGAACCAAGAAACATATAAATGGCGTTTATGATAAAGATTCGGAAGATTTTGAACACACCCATTGATGGCGCCCCACCATAGCGATAAATCAACACCCCACATTTTTCTATATTGGCGAGCCGCACCTCTAAAAAATGATACTCCAGTTTGTAAATCATCTACATCGTCATTGGCACGTTCAATAGATAAAAGAGCAATCTCGGGTTGTTTAGCTAATATATGTGCAGTGTTGGCAAACCCAGCTACGGCCCAACGTGGAATTTTATCCTGATTTTGAGTGGCCTGAATAGATTTTCGAAAGTATTTCGCAGTTATTTCATAAGCTTCCTTATGTGTAGCAGGCTTCATAGAAAAAAATTCCTGCGTCAGGCCCACTCCGCAGGATTCGTCTTCAAGAATATGTTGCCAAACAAATTTTCCACCCGTTGCTTTGTTGAAATTATTTACAGTTAAACCGACATCAGGTATTGCTCTATTTTTTTGAGCATAATATCTTTGTACGGTTTCAGGATGTGAAAGTTGATAAAGAACGATATTTAATCCTTTGGCTTGTAATGCTGAAATAGTTGATACGGGAACATCATGTAATAATTCAACACCCCAAGTATAACCCCCTTTAATAATCCAATCTAACAATGGCAAATCTGCTTCTGATGGCCGCCATCCAAAAACAATTCGGCAGGTATCTTTTTTTTTATCTGTAACCGCTTTTTGAAACAATAACGGCGGTTTTAAATTAATTGTTTGTCCAAAAATAACTTTTTGAGAGGTTAAAAGAACGAATAAAAATGAAAAAATAATGGACGGTTTCATATTACTTTTTCCATGTATAAATCAACGCATCCCCTGGTTTAATATTAATATGTTGTTCAGCATTTACGGTAGCCCCAGTTTTGAGAATTCTTTTAACATTCGAATCCACTTCAACAAAAGTATCTGCATTTTTTTCAAAATCCCTGTTAACAACCACTAAGTAATTATCCCCATTTTTGCTCAATAAGGCCATCAATACTGGGATAGATGTCTGTATTTTTTTTATTTGTGAAGGAAGCGTTACTGGTTCCTTCGAACTGGTTGTAACACTTACCGCAGGATCATCTTTTTGATAATTATAATGTCTCGTCCATTCTACATTTGCATTAGCAAAAACAAAAGAAAGATTTTTAATTTCGTTATTAATATTGCGTAGTTGGGTATAGAATAATGTGGTATCTCCATTTGCATTTACGGGTGTATTAACGTAATCATCTGTGCCTTTTGGAACACTATATGTAAAATATTCAATTCCTTGAGCCCCATAAGCAAGATTTACAAAAACTTGTGCTCTCAAATTAGCTACTGTTGCGGCGGGATATTTAAGATGCTGAGCCGTCACGGCAAATCCCCACCACTTTTTTCCTATTTTTTTAGCATGGTTTGCTTCAATTTCTGTGGCTAAAAACCAGCTATTATATACGCCTGGTGCTATACTATAAGGCCAAGTTGGATAATAATCAAAAGATAAAATTTTTCTGTTTATACCGGCATCAAGATATTGAATATCTTCTAGAGGAATATAATTATTGGTGATATATAGGATATGATCTTCATTAGGATCCAATGCCCTTACTGCCTTTCCATGGGCTATAGCTTCGTCAATGGTACCAGTAAAATTATTTTTATTTCGCTGCGGTTCATCCATAATAGAATAACCTAAAAGTGCTGGATGATTTTTAAAACGCAGTATTGTTTGCGCAAGTTTAGGATGATTTGGATCTGTCTCTGAACTATGTATTATTGTTTTTATGCCAACCTCTTGACTAAAATTTAATACTTGTTCTAATTGATCCGCATTTTGATAATAATTGTAATTAATAGTTAATCCACAATTTTTGAAATCATCAAATCGCTTTTTGGTTAACTGATCATATTGAACTCCGCACCAAGCAATGCGCTCTATTTGCTCCCCTAAAACATTAATAGGAGATGTCCCAAAAAGATCATCGGACATAACTAAAGGCGTTGGCTTGATAATTTCAACATCTTTGATTATTTTGTTACAACTTAATGAAATTCCTAAAAAGAATGAAAAAATTAAAAAACTCGTACAATTAATTTTTTTTTGAAAAAGATACATATCATTAATAGATTTATGAAGAAATTTAATTTTCTAAGTCAAATTTTAAAACAATTAAACTTCTCATAATTTAGGAAAAGAGTTTGCACTTAATTATTCGAATGGGCAGAAAAATATACACAACTGCAGTATTTTTCTGCCCAATAATTATTCAAAACTAGTAATACCCCGGATTTTGTTCCTCTGAAATAGCACCAGGATTCCTTAAACGATCGATATGTGTTTGAGGAATTGGACGCAATAAATATTTCCCACTTCCAGCAGCAACATTCGTTCTTGTGTCTTGTAAAGGATGAAATTTAACTACATACTCAATTAGTTTTTCACAACGAACGAGATCCACCCATCTATTCAGTTCTCCCGATAACTCACGTTCCCGCTCATCTAGAAAAAATCCCACTGTTTTATCTATTGAGTTAATGTCATTTGCTACAATTTTCATATTAGCAGACATATCGCCTGATGCTCTGCCTCCATGCACTTCCATAACTTGCCATGGCCTTAATTCAGTATTTTTCCAAGCAGCTCTTTCTCTTACCATGTTGGTACG
Organism: Chitinophaga pinensis; assembly: GCA_945866165.1. Lineage (GTDB taxonomy): Bacteria > Bacteroidota > Bacteroidia > Chitinophagales > Chitinophagaceae > Pollutibacter. The sequence goes on from CAMBGO010000032.1 coordinate 4,216, forward strand.
AGCAACAGCTAAATCATATTTGCCTGCTCGAGCATACCCCTCAGCAGCAATAAGATAGGTTTCAGCCAAACGTACAAGCACAATGTCCTTTGTTGACCTTGTAGCAGAAGGGTTATTATCAAAGGTTGCAGTACTATTATATCGCTCGTTATCAGCATATTTTAATAGACTTGGAATATAAGCGGTACGATCTTCAATTCGCAGTTCCCCAAAATCATCCTGTTGTTGAAGAGTAAATACGAAATACCTTTTCTTATACTTATTCTTAATTTGTGCAATTGATAATCTTTCGGGAGTAAAAGACGCACAGGTATCATTTAAAGCAAACCGTTTTTGACCTGGTACAAAAGAAGTATTTAAACCCCAGTTATACGTATTGTTGTCTGCAGGATTGGTATTTTGCCAAGAGTAAGCACTAGCCGATCTCGAAGCAAAATGAGTAAAGCGAAATGTTTTATACATTCTCGAATCATACCTATTGTTGTCTTTTATAGTATTTAAATCTGCGTTTACCCCTTCATGAGTGGTTGGGCTATATCCAAAAACGTCAAAAGCATGCGGAGTAGGATTGGTATAAACCCAGCGACCCAAAAGATAGTTTCTGCTCGTACTGAGCCCATCAAAATTAATTTTTTGATACCCTGAAGCGCACCAAGCAAACCTCGCATTTTCATTTCCTCTATCAATTGGAAAAGTGCCTTCATTAGACATAAAACCTGCTTCATCATCTCCAAATCCATTCAATTCAAAGTTCTTAGAATATTTAATCACCCATATTCTCTCTTTGCTTGATTGTGCAGAACGATCTGGAGTCATTGAATAAGCATTGTTAAAATCATACACCTTTACAAAGTCTGTTTCCAAAGCGAAAAGACCAGAATTAATCACTACATCTGCAAAGTAGGCAGCACTATCAGCATCTGTAGAAAGATATCCTCTTCGAGTTTTTTCTTTAGCTGAAGTAGCACTAGCCCTTTCAAGATAGGTTTTAGCGAGAAAATGCTGCGCTGCTTGTTTACTCAATCTTCCATATTCTACAGTATTAAAATCCTTCATCAACGATTGGGCACTTCTGAAATCATTAATAATTTGTTTATAAACTTCAGCAGCGGATTCCCTTTTGATTTCATCAGGAGCTTCATCAGATGCTTTTAGTGGCATTGGAATACCACCAAACTGTTCAGTAAGTAACAACAAACTATATGCTCTAAAAAAATATCCTTCTCCAAGCGCCTGGTTGTAATCAGCCGACTTCTTATAAAGTGTTTCTTTTGTTACGGATGGCAAATTGGTAAGAAGAACATTTGCACTGTAAAGCATTCTATAATTAACTTCCCAAAATACCTTAACCGTTGTTGCATCTTGCGAATTAATTGCAGTAGAATAATTATCAAAAGCTTGATTTGAGGTATTATTATTTCCTGCTACCCCCCACCAAGTATCTGTTCCATATTGGTTCATCCTTAAAAAAGCCTGCGTAGCACCTGAACCTTGCCACCTCATTCTAGAATACATTGAGTTAACAAGCGCATTAATACCATTTTCAGTAGTATAGTATTCTGAAGACACTTTAGAAATTACTGGTTCTACCAAGAATTTTTTACAACTCTGCAAAAAACAAATAGCTAAAATAATTAAAATAGACTGTACAAGTTTTGTAAAAGAAATTTTCATGATTTTTACTTTTAAATTTTTACAGATTAAAATCCAATAGATAAGCCTAATATGGTTGAAGTAGGTTGCGGAAAATCGCCAATACCTGTAGCATACTCAGGATCTGTACCAATAAATCGCTTATTTTTCAATATCAAATTAGGATTTTGGACAGCGATGTATGCACTAAGCTTACTTAATCGCAGCTTACTTATCATTTTTGATGAAAAATTATAGTTTAAATTGACATTTCTGAGTCTTAAATAGGAGCCATCAACAAATGCGATTGAATTGGTTTCAAATGGCTGACCAACTCTTAATCTTGGATAAGTTGCTGATGCATTTCCGGGGGTCCAGTAATTAATGACTGGTGCGTTATCCCTATCCGAATTCAAGGTTCCGTAATTCATGCCGATAATATTACCAACTTTACCATAAAACATAAAAGTTAAATCAAGCCCTTTGTAGCTAAAAGTGTTTGTTATGGCTCCAATAAATTTAGGGCGAATTTGCCCCAGTATCATACGATCTGCAGCTGTAATTTTATCATCCCCATTTAAATCACGAACCAATACATCCCCATCTTTATATTTTAATATCCCTTCCGCCTTATTCTTTGTATCAATTATAGCCTGATCATTTTTATCCACAAGTGGGTCCATAATTTTTATATAGTCATAAAAATAAAGAACGTTTAATGGCTGCCCAATAAACCATCCGTTATCAATATCATCCCCTATTTTATAAATTTTATCTATAGCTTCTTTATTGTAAGAGAAAGTAAAGTCGGTTGTCCATTTGAAATCTTTTTGTTTAATATTTATGGTTGACAACAATAATTCAATCCCTTTATTTGAAGTTTGACCAATATTTTGAACAATATCCTCAAGTCCTGCTGCTGCAACAGGTAGTTTTCTTGGCATAATCAAGTCCGTAGTTTTGGATGAATAAACGTCTATCGTACCTGAGAGTGTACCTTTGAATAACTCAAAGTCAAGGCCGATATTAGATTGCCCTGTTTTTTCCCATCTTAATGTGGTATTCAAGGATCTTGGCGCATAACCAAAAAGTGGTATTTCATTACCCCCTAAAGTTTGTTGAAAAAGGTAGGCGGTTTTCCTAAGTGATCCAAGTGTTTGTCCAGGTGATACAGCAGAGTTGCCCGTTACACCATACCCTACGCGCAATTTTAACTGGTTGATAAATTCAATATCATTGATAAAATTTTCTTCATTTAACTTCCATGCAAACGCAAAAGATGGAAAATAATCATATTTATTTCCTGTTGAAAATACAGATGACCCATCAATACGCAGTGAACCCGTTAGTAAGTATCTATTTAAATAACTATAGTTGAAACGACCAAGATAGGATTCCAAAGAAGAATTATTTAAGCCAGAAGAAACCCTTCTGTTATCAGGGTAACCTGCCATATTATACCATTTCTGGTATGGAATTTCATTATTGTCTCCACCAACATATAAACCTTTATCTATAAAAGTTTGAAAACTATTTAAAACCGTTGCTGATAAAGAATGTTTTGGACCAAGTTCGGGTTTGTAATTAAGGATATTTTCCATCAAATAACTGTTGCTTGATGCAACTGAATAGTCTGCTCGATTAACCCCAATACCTAATGAAGTTTTGTTACCAAGACCCCAAGAAGAATACTGCCCATTAAACTCCCCATCATTTGCAAAAGATCCATCATAAGAAGCTTGAAGTTTGTAAGAGAATCCTCTGCCCAGTTTAATGTTAGTAGTTAACGTTTCTAAAAATCTAGAAGTATTGGCATCTCTTGTTCGACCATCTTTATTTAAAAGTGGATTTAAAAAAGATCCAATCCCAGAATCATTACCAGGCAAAAAATTAATACTTCCATCTTCTAGATAAGGTTGTGTAATGGGTATTAGATTTAAGCTAACATTATTTCTTGCTCCAAAAGTACTATTACCATAACCCTTACTCGGATTTTGTGATACCACATTTGAGGATGAAAAAGTAACTGTCAACCAATTCTTAACCGCGTAATCAATATTTGCACGAATACTATATCTTTTATATTCATCAAATATGCCAAAACCTTTATTTCCATAATACCCCCCTGCTATAAAGGTTCTAATATTTTTTTCACCGCCAGTGAAACTCAGTTGATGATCTGTAACCAAGCCTTGACGAAAAAGAATATCTTGCCAATTCGTGCCGCTTAGTTTACTCGGATCATAAGTACCCCCAGCCCAAGCGGCGTCAATAATTGACCTAGTGTAAGGATCAAAAGGAATTACACCAACAGAACCATTTGAATAAGGCCTCATGTTTTTGTCTGCTGCAAGTTTAGGATTAATGGGGTCAGCATATAAACCTTGAGACCAATTAAACCATCTATTTCTTTGCAAGTATTGTGCTGGGTTCATATATGGTTGCAAATTGCCTGCATTCTGAAATGCAACTGATGAATTGTATTCAAATTTTCCAACAGAATTGTAATCACCTCTCTTTGTAGTTATTAAAACAACTCCATTTGCAGCTCTTGATCCATACACAGCAGTAGCTGAGGCATCTTTAAGTACTTCCAAACTCTCAATATCAGAAACAGGGAAATCGCTAAGATCCGCACCTGCGATTGGAACACCGTCCACTACAAGTAACGGATTATTAGATGCTGTAATAGATCGTTTTCCTCTAATTAGTAAGGAAGATCCTCCCCCAGGCAAATTACTTTCAGAAACTAAAACACCGGAAACTTTTCCCAAAATAGCTTTTGCTGCATCATTTAATGCCATTCTAGACATATCTTTTTGTTTCACAGTTGCTACCGATCCTGTAAGATCTCTTCTCCTTGCAGTGCCATACCCAATTATTACCATCTCGTCTAAATTACTTACACTCTCTTTCATAATCACATTGATTACTTTTAAATCATTGATTTGAATTTCTTGTTCCTCATAACCGATATAACTAAAAATTAAAGTTCCTTTTGAACCATCAAGTGAAATTTTATAATTACCATTATTGTCTGTTTTCACTATGTTATTACTGCCTTTTAATTTAACAGTAGCCCCAGGCAATGCTTTGCCATCTGCTGATGTTACTTCACCATTAATGTCTATGAGGGCAGCCGCTTGAATGGGCAGTAATATGGGCGGAGTGTCTATTATGCTTGCTTTTTTTAAAACAATGGTATTCCCAACAATAGAATAAGTTAGTGGTTGATTTAAAAAACAAATTTTTAAAACTATCTCCAAGCTAGCGTTTTCGACATTTATAGTCACTTTTTTGGCTTGCTTCATCCATTCTTCATCGTAGAAAAATACATAAGATGATTGTTGTTTGATTTGATTGAATACCTTTTCTAAGGGAACATCTTTCTCAGAAATAGATATTTTCTGGCTAAAAACCGCAGCGCTTCCACTCACTGAAAAAACAAACATTAATAAAGCAATTAGTTTCATAGCTAGCCATTTTTTTGAAATTTCCGCTCTTTGCGGAAAGGAATTCGTCTTTAAAATCATAATTTTAATTTTTAGTTCGTGTTTTACAATAATGCAGTCCTCCAAACGATTGTTATATATTGATTTAACTCAAACTATTCGCCGGGGAGTGTTGGTAGCACAACCCGGTTTTTGTTTAAGTCAACTAATCAATTACCAGTATTCCATTTAGCAAAGCGCATTTCAAGTCACTTTCATTCAACACCTTTACTACTTGTGACAAATTAGCTGATTTTGCAATTTGGCCACCAAATTGTCGATTTGGTACCGCTCCTTTGAACACAATTCCAACATCATACCATCTTCCTATTATATTTATTAATTCCTGAACACTTGTGCCATTAAAGCTAAAGAAGCCGTTTTTCCAAGCCATAACAGATTCTATATTTGCCCCATTCAATACTTGAATTTTAGAAGCTACCTGCGCTTGTTGGCCTGGTTTGAGCATAGATGTTTCCTCCCCTTTTATAATTTTGACCGAACCTTCTAATAAAGTAATTTTTATATTTTTATCATCGTTGTAACTGTTCATATTAAAATGAGTACCCAGCACTTCTATCGTTACACCATTACTAGCAACTGTAAATTTATTAGTGAGATTTTTAGCCACTTCAAAATAAGCTTCCCCCATTATCTCCACATGTCTTTCATCACCCACAAATGCAACTGGATATCGAATTGAACTTTGACTATTTAACCAAACGATACTTCCATCATTTAATCTTAAAGAGATTACTTTACTGCCTCTGGGATTATACAAAGTATTATAGGCAATTTCTTTGGACGTGCCTCTGTAAACAATTTGACCATCTTCCGTTTTCATCACATTCACTGCTCCTTGATTGGCAATAAGTGTTCCACTGCTAATACCATCTAATGCAACAACTTGTCCGCTAGCGAGAGTAATTGTGGCCTTAGAACTTGAGGGAGCTATAAAATCTTTTTTTACAATAGCTTGATTTACAAGTGTTTTTGAGCTGGATTTGTTCAAATAAAAATACGTTCCAAAAAAAACGACAAAGACAACACTGGCAGCTGCAACCATTCGAAAAATAGGTTGTCGATAAAAAGGGATGATTTTTACTCCTTGACCCACCTTTTCTCTAAAATCCTTCAACATACTTTCTGTAAAAGTTACTACATCATTATCGTTAATAGTTTGATTATTAATGGGTTGATTATTAAATTCAAGTTGATGGTACCATTCATCCAGTAGCTTCAATTCTGCATCAGAACAGGTGCCATTTTGGAATTTCGTAAGTATTTCAAGTATTTGCTTTCCCATATGTTTTAAACTCAAATAAATAAGTTCTACCAATATAGTACAGTTGTAAACGAGTCATCCGTTACTTCAAAAGCTCTTTTTTTGAAAACTTAATAAAAATATTTTAAAATAGCTATTGATTTGTTAACTTTCATTAGTAATTGAATTGGTGCAAATTTATTATAGGTAAACAAAATTTACTCATATCGAATCTTATTTGCAATACTCAGATGCATCGCTTATTTCACTATGGCAAAATGGAGATGAAGAGGCATTCGATTGCTTATACAAAAGGTATGTAATCTACTTAATGAATATTGCGGTTAAAAAAACCAATACATTAGAAGATGCGAAAGATTGTGTTCAAGAAGTTTTTATTAGCATCTACCATCGAAAAAAATTCTTAAGCCCCATCAATTCTTTAAAAGCCTATTTATATAAAACGCTTCAAAATAAAGTTTATAATTTTCAAGTCAAGGAACTTACCAGAAAACAGTATGAGCAATCCGGAGCAGAACAAGTAAATTATTTGGTTGATGATGTGATTGAAAACTATAAATCTAAAGAACTCCAAAGCGTTATCAGTGAAGCAATCAATCAACTTCCCCCAAAATGTCGAAAAGTATTTTTAATGAGCAGGGAAGAACAATTGCCTTACAAAGAGATTGCAACTCAATTAAATATTTCTGTCAATACAGTGGATCAGCATATTCAAAAAGCATTACGCAAATTAAGAACGTGTGTTTAATTTTTATAAGTGAACAAGATGTAAATTGTTCACTTATGCTGACGATTTAGAAGTCAGAAACAGCTATTTTCAACCCAATCTCAATCCTAAGTTCTAGGGAGTAATCTTGCCCTTTTTAGCCCAATTAGACCATATTTTTATTGTCTAAAATTGTTGTTAGATTCGATTGATAAAGTTACCAGAATGATTTCAAACATACCCAAACATGGACCCCGTATTCGGGAGGTCATCATTACGCCGATTGCTATCACTGATCCGCCCTTGCTCAATGCGGCAGGACTTCATGCGCCCTATGCACTGCGCACGATCATGGAGATCGTTACGGATGATGGCATATCAGGGATCAGTGAAATTCCGGGCAACCTTGCCATCAACGAAGCATTGGCGTCTGCGGGGGATGTGATCAGGGGAATGGACGTGTTTCATCTCAACCCCATCCGCCGGGCACTTGAGCAAAAATATGGCATTGATGCTGCGGGCGACAGGGGGCTTGCTCCATGGGACCAGCGAAAGCTGGTGCACATTTTTAGTGCCGTAGAGGTGGCCTGCATGGACATCATTGGAAAGGTTACATCTAGACCTGTGGCAGATCTTTTGGGTGGCAAAATGCGCGATGCGGTTCCCTTTGCAGCATACCTGTTTTATAAACCTGCAGGGGCAGGTGGGAAACTGGAATTTGGCCTTGCCGATCATGCAAAAGGTTGGGATCATGCCCGTCAAGCAGCAGCGCTCGATCCCAACGGAATTGTTGACCAGGCGAAGGCCATGTGCAAGCATTTCGGTTTCAAATCCATCAAACTCAAAGCTGGCGTATTTGAACCCCAACAGGAGACAGATGCCATCATTGCCCTGCATGAGGCTTTCGGTGATGATGTTCCTTTGCGCATTGATCCCAATGGTGTCTGGCATCCGGATACTGCTTTGCATTTTGGGCGAATCCTCAAACCGCACATTGAATACCTCGAAGACCCGGTTCGGGGCCAGGCAGCAATGGCGGACATTCGCAAAGCCCTTGACATCAAGCTGGCAACCAACATGTGCACTACTTCCTTCGAAGAACTGCCCTCCTCTTTCAGGCTGCAGTCTGAAGACATCATTTTGAGTGATCACCATTTTTGGGGGGGATTGCAGGCATCCATGCATTTGGCGGCAATTTGCAAGACTTTTGGACGTGAGTTGTCCATGCATTCCAACAGCCACCTGGGCATTTCCCTGGCAGCGATGGTACACCTGGGCGCAGCACTTCCAGATCTTCATCATGCATTGGATACCCACTACCCATGGCAGTCTGATGAGATCATCCAGGGCGGGCGGTTGTCTTTTGAAGATGGCTCAGTTGCGGTGCCGAAAGGACCAGGATTGGGTGTTGAATTGGATCGGGAAGCACTTGCAGAATTGCACCAGAATTACCTGGACTGTGGATTGACCAAACGTGATGATGAAATTGAAATGCAAAAGATCGAACCCGGCTGGACCTTCAAGCCGGTTCGGTTTTAACGCTTCGTTGCTGACTGCCAATTGCCATTGAAGAAATGCATGCGCATGCAGAACAAAGTGTACATTTAAATTGAGCAATACCTCATTCTTAAATATTTTACCATGGATCCCATTTTGATTTTGCTGGTCGGCATTTCGGTCATCTTGATCAGCATCATCCTGTTAAAGCTTCATCCGTTCATTTCCCTTTTGTTGTCGGCGATTGTCGTTGCCATCCTGACGCCAGAATCCAACCTCATCGCCTATTTCATCACCAAGGGACTGGGATCTGAAGAGGCGATGAAAATGTCACACAAGTCGGTTGGGGAAAGGATTGCAGTTGAATTTGGGAACACCTGTACCAAAATCGGAATCCTCATTGCCATGGCAGCCATCATTGGCAAAAGCATGCTGGAAAGCGGTGCTGCAGAAAAAATAATCCGGTCCATGTTGAGGGTGTTGGGAACCAGGAATGCTCCATTGGGGTTTGCCCTCAGCAGTTTTTTTCTTACCATCCCTGTTTTTATTGATACGGTCATTTTTTTGATGATGCCGCTGGCCAAGGCAATGGCACTTAAAATGAAAAAAAATTACCTTTTGCTTGCGCTTTCCGTCATTGCCGGTGCAGTGATGGCCAATTCATATGTTCCTCCCTCTCCAGGCCCACTGTTCCTGGCCAGTGCCATGAATGTATCCGTTGGTCTCTTGATGGTGTGTGGAATACTGCTTGGACTATGCACAATCAGTGTTGGATACGTTATTGCCGTCTACCTCAATAAAAAATTTGATATCCCCCTGCGTGATGCGCCTGATGCAAGCATCAAAGACATCACTGCCTTATCCAACAAAGAAGACAAGGACCTTCCCCCTTTGATCTGGGCCGTGCTCCCTGCCTTGTTTCCGATGGTGATGATCTGTATTCGCTCCTATTATGAAGCGTTTAAAACGCCTGGCCTGCCATTCAGTCAACATGAATGGCTGAATGGTTTGTTTGATCTGGTTCTTTTTACAGGAGATAAAAACATAGCACTGTTTATAGGCGGCATCATTGCCCTGTTTACCCTCTTGAAGTATGGCAATATGGAAAAGCGTAAAATGACGGCCTTTGTGCAGCAGGCGCTGATGAGCGGAGGTGGCATCATCCTGATTACTGCATCCGGTGGCGCGTTTGGCGGGATGCTCCAACAAACAGGAATCAGTCAGCGCATTGCCGTGCTTTCTGCTGATTTTCAACTTGGCTTGATTCCATTGGCCTTTTTGATTACCATGATTGTTCGTTCTGCACAGGGTTCCGCAACCGTAGCATTGATTACGGCATCTGGTATTTTGGCCGGGATGGCGCAGCAATCCAATTTGAGCTTTCATCCGGTTTACCTCTGCCTGGCCATTGGAAGTGGTGCAAAACTTATTCCATGGATGAATGATGCCGGATTTTGGATCATGTGCCAGACAAGCAACTTTACTGAAACAGAGGCATTGAAAACGATAACCCCCATGCAGAGCATCATGGGCATCACCGGACTTGTGCTCACCATGCTGGCTGCCTGGCTGTTTCCAATGATTTAACCCATTGCATTGTGCAATTTTAATCCCGGTAATGAATTAGCTTTATTCAATCCGGGTCCTTTGGCCTGATGCGTCATCATAATTGTTTCAACATGGAATTAAGTAAAATCAAGGCTTCGCTGCAAAATGGATTACTGTCATTTCCCATTACAGATTTTGATGCATCAGGGAAATTCAATGAAACCAGTTACAAGGAAAGATTGGAGTGGTTCATGGAGCATGATATTTCTTCCATCTTTATTGCAGGAGGAACAGGTGAATTTTTTTCTCTTGACAACCAGGAATATGAGCGCATCGTAAACCTATCTGTGGCAACCGTAAAAGACAGGGTTCCCTTGATCAGTTCAACCGGAAAGAGTATTGCAGAGGGAATCGAACTGGCTGCGATTGCCGAAAAAGCAGGCGTGAATGCCTTGTTGCTTTTCCCTCCCTATTTGACAGAATGCCCGCAGGATGGTGTTTTTGAATATGCCCGTGCGATCATCAACAGTACCAGCCTTCCTGTCATTTATTATAACCGGGCCAACGGCACATTGAATGCATCTTTCATTGAAAAGCTTGCCCATGCCTGCCCCAACCTGATTGGCCTGAAAGATGGTACAGGCAACATTCAGGAGCTTAATGATACCATCAAGACTGTTGGCAACCGGCTGATTTATATTGGAGGTGTACCCACCGCAGAAATTGTTGCCGAGGCCTATTTGTCGATTGGTGTGAACACCTATTCTTCAGCTGCTTTCAATTTTGTTCCGGAGTTGGCCAACAGGTATTACAAGGCCTTGCGCAGTGGAGACAAAACCACGGTTGAAAAAATGCTAAAGGACTTCTTTATTCCTCTTGTACGCATGAGGAACAGAAAAAATGGATATGCCGTCAGTTTGATCAAGGCAGGCGCCGAGATCATTGGTCGATCCGCAGGACAGGTGCGTCCTCCCCTGAGCATGCCTACAGAAAGTGAGTATGAAGAACTGAAAAATTTGATTGATGCCAATGCGGTGCTTTGAGATGGGGAAGTCCAACATCAAAATAATAACAATATTTTTTAAGCGTTACGGAAATAGGGTTCATTTTAAATTATAATTTTATAGCATGTCACAGAACAGAAGGAAATTTTTAAGCATCGCTGCACTGACTTCAGGGGCAATGTCCCTTTCAGGAAATCTATTTGCTGCCAATCGTTTGAAGGAAGAGGAATACGATCTTCCATCAAGCATAAGCAACTTGAAGCCCATGGTTGATGGGATTGTTCCCATCAGCGTTGAAGAAAGAAAACAGAGAATTACGAAGGCACAAAATTTGATGTCCAAGGAAAAAATTGATGCCATATTTTTAGAAGGAACTGCTTCTTCATTCTATTTTACAGGAATGCGGTGGGGACAAAGTGAAAGGAC
>CAMBGO010000033.1 GCA_945866165.1 Chitinophaga pinensis
ATTAGGTAGATCATCATAAACAATTCCTGCATATATGATTGGTATTGAAAGCAATAATACCACCACAAGGATTTCAATAACTTTATTTAATTGCCTGCTCATGATAGATGTATATTTAAATTGAAATTACCTTGAATTGTAATGATAAATTATAAAAGACTATATAATAGTTTGTAATCTATGTATTTTGACTAATTCACTTTAATATTATTTACTACTTTTAATATGAATATTATTCAATCCAAGATTATGAAATATAGAATTCTTGCAATTATATTTGTTTTGATTAGCTTGATCACCTACGGTCAAGAGTTTTCAGTAACCTACCCATCATCATTGGGTAATAAAGTGTTAGACGGCAGATTACTGGTAATGCTTTCTAAAAAATCTACAGGAGAGCCCAGATTTCAAATTGCTGATGATCCCAGTACGCAACAGATATTTGGAATGGATATCGAAGACTGGAAACCAGGCACAACCAAGATACTACAAAGCGCTGCTGTTGGATACCCCATTGAAAGTCTTGCAGAAATAAAAAATGGAGAATACAATGTACAAGTCCTATTGCATCTGTATCAAACTTTTCATAAGAAAGATGGCCATGTATTAAAGTTGCCTATGGACAGAGGTGAAGGGCAACATTGGAACCTAGCACCTGGCAACCTATATTCAGAAACAATCAAAATAAATCTAAACAAAAAAAATGGATACAATATTGTCTTATCTAAAACAATCCCACCAATTAAAGAACCGGAAGACACCAAGTACATAAAGCATATTAAGATTCAATCAAAAATGTTGACAGAATATTGGGGAAGGCCAATGTATCTTGGTGCTCATATTTTGCTTCCTGAAGGATGGGAAAATCATCCCAACGTAAAATATCCTCTTGCAATATATCATGGACATTATCCATCAGACTTTGACGGATTCAGGACAGTTCCTCCAGATGAAAACCTTAAGCCAGACACAAGCGCACGATTCGGTATTACAGGATATAATAGAATTGTACAACAAGAGGCGTATGATTTCTATAAAATGTGGACCGGTGCAAATTTCCCACGTGTATTAGCAATAGAGATTCAACATCCTACACCATACTACGACGATTCGTATGCTGTAAATACAGCTAACATGGGACCTTATGGTGATGCCATCACTTATGAATTGATTCCTGAGATAGAAAAAAGATTTCGTGGCATTGGTGAAGGTTGGGCTCGCTTCATGTATGGAGGAAGCACTGGTGGTTGGGAATCACTTGCAGCACAGGTGTTCTATCCGGATGAATACAATGGATGCTATGCAGCTTGTCCAGACCCAATAGACTTCAATCATTTCACTTCAGTCAATTTATATAAAGATAGTAACGCTTATTTTCGAGAAGGACCATTCAGAAAAACCTTAAGGCCTGGTCATAGAAATTACTTAGGACATGTTGATGCAATGGTGCGCGATATGAATCACCGCGAAAGAGCTCTTGGGAGCAAAACAAGAAGTGGGGAGCAATTCGATATTTGGGAAGCATCATTTTCACCTGTTGGAAAAGATGGATATCCTGAACCAATATGGGATAAAAAAAATGGAACCATCAATAAACAGGTTGCAAACTATTGGAAGGAAAATTATGATCTAACACATATCATACAAAGAGATTGGCCAAAGATTGGTGAAAAACTAAAAGGTAAAATTAATATCTATGTTGGCGACATGGACAACTATTATCTTAATAATGCAGTATACAATGCAGAAGATGTTCTAAAAAAATTAAGCAACCCTTCGTGTAATTGCACTGTTGACTATGGTGATCGAGCAGAACATTGTTGGAATGGAGATCATAAAAATCCAAACTATATCAGCAGATTAAGATATCACAGGATGTTCATTCCAAAATGGACAGAAGAAGTTCAATCAAGGTCTCCTAAGGGGGCAGATCTTAGTTCGTGGAGATATTGAATCAGACATCAGAAATCAGACGTCTGAGTTCTGTCTTCTGAATTCTGATGTTATGTCTTTTTACCTGGCCTCAAAAATCCCAACTGCAATATCAATACCAAGAACACCACCAACGCAAGTATTGCAAAATCTCTTCCTAGGTTACCTGCGTCGGTTGACCTACCTAAAAAATCTGTTATAATAGCCCCCATACAAATTCCTGCAGTATTCAACAATCCATAAGCGGTTGCGCGTTGACGCGGGTCAACAAACTGACATAGTATGGGCATGTTGTTGGTATCAAACATACCAAAGCCAAAGCCAAAAAGAACTGCAGCACTCATATAAAAAGTCAAGGAGTTTCCAAATCCTAAGAGGATCAGGGATGGAATTGTAAGTGAGAGTCCAATTGCACCAGTAAATACCCTTCCACGGATATTCTTCTGAGCCCATCTATCTGATATAATTCCACCAACAACAACTCCCAATAAAGATGATAATGAAATTGAAATTGTCGCCAAGGGACCAGCCTTCGTCATATCAATTCCAAGTGTTTCAGAAAATAATGTTGGTGCCCAGTTTTTGATGGCCCAACCTGGTAAACTAGGAATAGCAAAGTATAATATGATGATCCAAAATGAAAAACTTGAAAATAGTTTCCCCAAGCCCTTAATATCTTCTTTAAAAGAGGTGCTTGTTTTTTTTATACTTATCTCCTCATTGTCACTTGACATTTTTTCTTGAACAAAAAATAACAATATGATTGAATATAACATTCCAATTCCTCCAAATATGATGAAGGTTTTTTGCCAGCTCATCGCGGCTGATACTACAGAACCAAATCCACCGAAGGCCTGTCCTAAGTATATCCCCATCATATGCAACCCTATCGCAAGTGAACGTGTTTTATCGCTATGATAATCTGCTATCAGTGATAATCCTGCCGGAATATATAGGGCTTCGCTGAATCCCATCAACGCTCTCAAAGAATAAAGGGTTTCATAATTTCTTGCAAAACCCATTGCGAGTGTAACAGCACTCCATACAAACAAGCTTCCAACGATAAGCCATTTTCTGTTGAACCGATCAGCGATCATACCCGACAACGAACTCATTAAACCATAGACCCACAAAAAAACTGCCATCAGTCTACCGAAGTTGGCAGCCTGTTTTAATTCAGCAATATCCATTTGCATGGATGGACGCATGGTTGCAATCATCTGTCTATCCATATAATTTAGCATGGCAACAACAGATAATAATCCAACTAGGATCCAGGGATAATGTTTACTCTTAAATAATGATTTGCTGATCATTTCATCTTGTATGTTTCAAAAGCAGTCAAAGCAGTTTTATTGTTAAATGCTACCATCTGTTCAATTGTTAAATCAATCATTGGAAGCCTGCAGCTACCACAGTCCATACCAAGCAATTTCATAAAAGCCTTACCAGTAGGAATTCCACCATAGGTTCCCAACAACCTAATTATTTCAACAGATGCCCTTTGCAGATCTCGTGCTTTTTGAAGATCACCGTGGTTAAACGCTTCAATCAATTGAAGATACAATGGAGCAATATAATTGTAGGTAGAACCAATTGCTGCTTTGACTCCCATGGCCATCCCAGAAAGGAGGTTTTCATCTCTTCCCCACAATATATCATACTGTGAATTTTCAAAATGAATGCAAGAAAGCAAATCCATATGGTCTTCGTGCGAATATTTAATGCCAGCGAAATTAGGAATCTGATTATGCACCAGTTTCAACAATTCAATCATAGGAAAATTAACGCCTGTCATTACAGGAATATGGTAGAAATAAAAAGGCATATCAGGAACAACTGCTGCTACTTCCTTACAACATGCCGCAATCACTTCAACTGAACTTGGCTTATAGTAATAAGGTGAAAGTAATGATACCCCATACAATCCTATTTGTTTTGCATGAAGGGCAAGCTCTTTACAATCAGCCATGCTAGTGCCGCCTACCACAGTCATGATTTTAAAATCTTTATTCCCTTTTGCGGCATCCACCCATGCCTCGGCCAATACTTTTCGTTCAGAGATAGTTAATGAAGGTCCTTCTCCAGTTGTACCACAAATAAATGCTGCGCGAATATCATTTCGGAGTAACATTTCATAATAGTCCTTTATCAAAGAAAAATTTAATGAACCAGTTGCATTGATTGGTGTAAAAGGTGCCGGAATCAATCCAGAAAAATGTTGAAATTTCATGTATGCTAGTCTTGGTTACTACCCTTAAAGATAAAACATCCTTTTGACCAATATTCAAGAATTTTTTGGTTGATTAAAAAATAATTTTTAGATTAGTCTAAATTTTATTGAAGGAATGGTAAAGTACACAACCAGTGAGGAAAACTACATAAAAGCAATATTTCACTTGCAGAAACAAGCAACACAGGTCTCAACAAAAGAGCTTGCAGGGGCGCTTCAAACCAAACCTGCATCAGTTACTGATATGATGAAAAAGCTTAAAACCAAGAAACTGCTCAACTATAAGCCATACTATGGTTTCAGGCTAAGTGCCGAAGGAAATAGGGTGGCCTTGGGTATCATCAGAAGGCATCGACTTTGGGAATTTTTTCTTGCAGAAAAACTAGATTTTCGCTGGGATGAAGTACATGAAGTAGCAGAACAGCTTGAACATGTGAGCAGCATGAAGCTGATAGAAAAGCTGGATTCTTTTTTAGGCTTCCCTAAATTTGATCCGCATGGTGATCCAATTCCTGATCAACATGGTAACTTTCCAATACAACTAAAATGAGACACACAACACCAGACTATACATCCCTTAGTGAGGTACATCAAAGTGTTGATACCAGCAAAAAAATTGGCTGGAGAAGGGTGCTGTCGTTTTTCGGACCCGCTTATCTCGTCAGTGTAGGATACATGGACCCAGGGAACTGGGCAACGGATTTAGCAGGTGGAAGTAAATTTGGATATACGTTGATATGGGTATTGCTGATGAGCAACATGATGGCATTGCTCTTGCAAAGCATGTCGGCACGACTTGGTATTGTGCGTGGTCGCGACCTTGCACAAGCTAATAGAGAAACTTATCCCAAATACATCAACATATCTTTTTATGTATTGGCAGAAATAGCCATTGCAGCAACAGACCTCGCTGAGATTCTTGGTATGGCCATTGGAATACAATTGCTAACGGGATTGCCTTTGATATGGGGAGTTGCGCTAACTGTCCTTGATACTTTTTTGTTTTTATTTCTACAACGTTTTGGCATCAGGAAGATGGAAGCTTTTATTATAAGCCTTGTTGCAATCATTGGACTTAGTTTCTTAGCTGAAATCTTGATGGCAAAACCATTGGTGGGTGAAGTGATAAAAGGATTTATACCATCAATCCCAAATGATGAGGCACTTTATATTGCAATTGGAATTATTGGTGCAACAGTGATGCCCCATAATCTTTATCTGCATTCTGCCTTGGTTCAAACAAGAAAAATAAAACGGGATAATGAAGGAATCAAAAGAATGCTCAAGCTCAATTTTATTGACAGTGCAATTGCACTAAACCTTGCATTTTTTGTAAACGCCTTTATTCTTATCCTCGCAGCAACTGTATTTTTTAAAACAGGGCTAACTGAAGTTGCTGAAATTAAAGAAGCGCATCGTTTGTTGGAACCCATGCTGGGAAGCAAATGGGCACCAACACTTTTTGCAATTGCGTTGATTGCATCGGGACAGAGTTCAACCATCACTGGGACACTCGCCGGACAAATCATTATGGAAGGGTATTTACATCTAAGGATTAATCCATTGGTAAGAAGGCTGATGACAAGGCTCATAGCCATTGTTCCTGCAGTATTGGTGATCCTCATTAATGGCGAAGAAAACATTGATCAATTATTAATTTTTAGCCAGGTTATTTTAAGTCTTCAACTTGGCTTTGCAATTATACCACTCATCCATTTTACAAGTGATAAAAAAAAGATGGGTGCATTCGCTATCAAACCAATCATAATTATATTGGCTTCATTGGTTGCCGCCATCTTGATTTACCTGAATTTGAAAATGGTAAATGATCAGGTTGCAAGTTTTTTTAATACTTCAACATCTATAATACTAAAAATAGGCATCATATTTGGATGCGTCGCATATGTTGGATTGCTAATCGTTGCGATTGCTTACCCAATGATGAATAAAGAAAAAGAGAAAGAATTGAGAATACATCCTGAAGCAAAAGGATTAAGCGAAATAAACATACCAACATATAAATCAATTGCAGTCGCACTTGACTTCAGCGAAAATGATTACAAGTTGATTGCACATGCTTTGGGCCAGGGAAACAAGGAAAGTAACTATATAATGATTCATGTAGTAGAGAGTCCTGCCTCCAGAATTATTGGTCAAGATACCGACGACATGGAATCAAGAATAGACCAAGAGAGATTGGATTTATATGTGTCGGAATTAAAATCAAAAGGATACAATGCAATTGCATCACTTGGTTTCAATGGAAGGGTAAAAGAGATTGTACGACTTGTAAAAGAAAATAAAGCAGAGATCTTGGTAATTGGAGCACATGGACATTCTGGTATCAAAGATGTTGTATATGGTGAAACCGTAAATTCAGTTCGTCATGAAGTAAAAATTCCTGTATTGGTTGTGAACCTTTAATCTAAATTTGTTATATCATGAAAGTATCTTTTTCAATTTTATTACTCTTGCTAATCAATGCATGTTCGATTGCACAAGTTCAACGAGAAGGCATTCCAAGTGAATTCAGAACTGGCATTACAGTTGACCAATTCATTTATGAAGAAGCTCCATTTCCACAATGCCATGCATCAACTATTGTTGAAACACCTGCAGGATTGGTATCTGCATGGTTTGGTGGAACAAGAGAAGGAAATAAGGACGTATCAATTTATGTAAGTCGGATGATAAATGGAAAATGGAATACGCCGATGCTTGCTGCAGAAGGTATCATTGATGAACAAACAAGATACGCTTGCTATAATCCTGTATTGTATCAGGTTCCCAATGGAGAACTTATTTTATTTTATAAAGTAGGACCAAAAGTCATTGATTGGACAGGATGGAAAATAAGTTCGAAAGACAATGGTATCACATGGAGTAAACCTGAGCAATTACCGGATGGAATATTGGGGCCAATAAAAAACAAACCACTGTTGGTTGATGATGTGCTACTATGTCCTTCAAGTACTGAACGTGATGGATGGAAGGTGCATTTTGAATATACAAAAGACAATGGAAAAACATGGACCAAGGGGCCAGACCTGAATGATGCAAAACCCATCACAGGTATTCAACCTTCTGTATTGAGACATGATAAAAAAACATTGCAAGCACTATGCAGAAGCACGAATGGAACAATCAATGAAACATGGAGCTACGACAATGGAAAAACATGGTCTACTATAAAACAAACATCCATTTCAAATCCCAATTCTGGAATAGATGCCATGACATTAAAAGATGGCAGGCATCTTTTGGTGTTCAATGATGTTAAGCCAAGACAAAACGAAAAAGATGGCTGGAGCGATCGTTCGCCATTGAATGTTTCAATTTCAACTGATGGAAAAAATTGGACGCCTATTATCATTCTTGAAAACGAAAAGGGTGGTGAATTTTCTTATCCCTATGTTATTCAAACATCAGATGGTGATGTGCACATCACATATACTTGGAAGCGAAGGAAGATAAAGCATGTGGTTATTCGTTTATAATTTTTTTCAATAGTAATTTTTGCTACAAGACTCCCCTCCTGGACAGGAGGGGAGTCTTTTTATGTGTATTTATATTCTACATACTTATATGATAAACAAAAAAAAGAGCCGGCGAATGCCGGCTCTTGTGAGTTTGTGATCTTTTTAAAGAAGATTAGTTTAGTACTAATCAATTTGATAAGGGAAACGATTTGTTTTCTTTACCGCCATTCGCTGACCAGCATTATTCTCCGAACGGGTATTTCTATCACTGCTGCGTTCAATAGTGGTGAATGTTCTTCTCGCAGTTTGGGTTTGTGGACGCTGTGTAGTCCTTTGTGGTAAGGTTCTGCGAATATCCGCTGAACCCGATGCCATCACAAAAGGATGCTCGTTTGTTACATGTATTGCATTGCCGATGAGCTTTTGAATATCTCTTAAAAATTCACGCTCTTCCCTATCGCAAAAAGAAAACGCAATACCACTTGCACCTGCACGTCCTGTTCTTCCAATTCGGTGAACGTAGGTTTCAGGCACATTAGGCAATTCATAATTGATTACGTGTGTAAGGTTGTCAATATCAATACCCCTTGCAGCGATATCAGTTGCAACAAGCACCCTTGTCGCTCCACTTTTGAAATTACTCAACGCACGTTGACGTGCATTTTGTGATTTATTACCATGGATTGCTTCAGCATGCACACCATGTTGCATGAGGTCTTTTACAACCTTATCTGAACCATGTTTTGTTCTAGCAAATACAAGAGCTCTTTCAATTGATTTGTCTTTCAACAAATGAATAAGCAAATGTTTCTTGTCCATCTTTTCAACAAAGAACATCGATTGTTGAATAGTTTGTGCAGTAGAGGAAACCGGAGTTACTTCAACCCTGACTGGTTCATTTAAAATGCTGTCTGCAAGATTTGCAATTTCATTCGGCATGGTTGCAGAGAAAAACAAAGTTTGTCTCTTCGATGGCAATTTTGCAATTACCTTTTTTACATCATGAATGAATCCCATGTCGAGCATACGATCTGCTTCATCCAACACAAAGATTTCGATGTTTGACAAGCTAATATATCCTTGCTGCATGAGGTCTAACAACCTACCAGGTGTTGCAATAAGAATATCTGTACCACTTCTCAATGCAGCAGTTTGAGGATGCTGTGAAACGCCACCAAAAACAACCAGGTGTTTCAAACCAAGATGTCTGCCATACGCTGCGATGCTTTCATCAATTTGAATCGCCAATTCCCTTGTTGGAGTTAGGACTAGTGCCCTGATACCTTTTGTGCGTTGTCCATTGCTTTTTTCAGCATACAAGTGTTGAAGAATGGGGATTGCAAATGCAGCTGTTTTTCCTGTGCCTGTTTGCGCACATCCTAAAAGATCCCTGCCGGCCAATGCAACCGGGATGGATTGTTCCTGAATGGGTGTAGGTGTACTGTACCCTTCTGTGTTGAGCGCCCTGAGGATCGGCTCAATTAAGTTTAAGTCCTTGAATAACAATGTAATATGATTTAATATGTGAACACTTGAAACTGATCAAGTGCTATATAGCCTGCCCAAAATGACCTGATGAACTCTGATACGTAAAGATAACTGGCCGGTCGAGAGAGTATATGAATGCTGCAAAGGTAAGGAATCCTTTTTTAATGGTTCTTTGGGAACTGTTAAAACGAAAGCCATCTATGTATTTAGGACTTCCCCCATCAACGTCTCGCGAAGCGGATGAGGAGACCTACTTCAACTCGCTTCCCATCACCGTCTCGCGAAGCGGACGGGGATGATTGATTTTCATGAAATAGGTTTGACTAATAGTTTATATATCATCCCCTTCCCCTGCGGGAGAAGGTGATGGGAAGTGTTTCCTCAACCCTCTATACTCACCTAAACACCTCAACAACTAAACGCCTAAACAATTACTTCTCCTCCGGCATCTGCACAGCCATCATCTTACCCTTTGAGCCTTGAATCATGATAGCCGCTTCTTTAATATCCGCAGCTGTTAGTTTTTCATAATATTTTTCTGCATTCAAGATGCGGTCGGCAGACTTTTCACCACGGTTGATTCCTTGTAGAGAAGAAAGCCAATACTCATTGCTCTTCACATCAACTTTGTATTTTTCGATCCATGCTTTTTTCACCTTATCTACATAAGAATCATTGATGCCTTTTTCTGCTATTGATTTTAATTCCTGTCTAAACGCACTAAGTAATGTATCCACTTTATTTGGACCGCATGGAAGTTGCAACACAAACTGATATCGACCGTACGGAATCTTTTCATAGCTAACATTTGTTCCACCACCATAGATGCCTTGTATCTTTTCCCTCATCTCTTCCGTGATCATAATATTCATGGCATCACTCAATGCGTTCAACTTTAATGATGTTGCTTCGCTATAGGCTGATTCACCATGCATGATTCCCAAAATCAAACTCTTGTCTTCTTTGCCTCTTTTGAATTGAAAATTATTTTCACCTGTAAAAGGCCTGAGTTTATTGTCTACAAATGCCGACGGCGATTTGGCAGGAAGACCTGCAACATATTTTTCAAGCAAGGCAATGATTTCCTTTTCATCAAAACTTCCAACAATTGAAATATGCATACCACCAAGGTCACCTAAGCGTTCTTTATATATAGCCAAACAACGATCAATATCGATCTTATCATAATTGTCCACTTTAGGAACCGCCGTTGGTGCAAGTGGATTATTATTATAAAGAACCTTATAAAGTGTATCGATAAATGCATATTGCGGATTGGCTCCCAACATTGCTACTTGAGCCTTGCTACGTTGTACGGATGATTTGAACAACACCGTATCTTTTCTTGGTTCAGTTACATATAAGGTAAACAATTGGAAAAGTATTTCAATGTCTTTTTTAACACTGCTTCCAGTGAATCCTGAATAGTAATTTGAAATGACTGGACTCAATGAAACAGTTTTACCTGCCAACGATTTTTTCAAGTCTGTAGGATTGAAAGCTCCAACGCCCATTGTAGCAACCATGGTTGCTGCGTTCTCAGCACTGTATTTATCTTGTAAAGAATAATTCGTTAAGCCACCAAATCTTGAAGTACCAATCAGGATCTGGTCGCTTTTAAAATCAGTGATCTTCAATTTCACTTGAATACCATTACTCAACACCAATTCTGTTGTGCCCAACAATGCATTTTTTTTGCTGCTGATAACCTTTCCTGATGCAGGCACTTTCGTGAGCAAATTTGCTGCAATTGCTTTTTCCTCGTAAGGCTTAATGGTATTATCATTTGCTTTCGCATCAAGCATAGCAACAATTCCATCTGGAGAAGGCAGCATGTTGGTACTTGATGCCTCAGGTCCCATTACATAGGAGAACCTATTTTTTTCATTCTTAAAAATAGCAGCCACTCCATTCACTTCATCCAATGTAATAGATGGCAACATTGTTTTCACTTGATCAAATTCTACAGCAATCCCAGGTATCGATTCGTTATCAGTAAAGTTTCGGATATACTCATCAGCAAAAACACTTGATTCAGTTTTATCGCGGTTGTTGAAACTGTTTTCGTATGAGTTCAACATATTTTTCTTTGCACGATCCAATTCAGCTGCTGTGAATCCAAAACGCTTTACGCGCTCTAATTCAGTTAAGGCTGCATCAATTCCTTTTTTTACATCTTGTGTGCCGGTACTTCCCTGTATTGAGAATGAATTATAATTTTTTGCATAGCTTCCAAATCCTGCAAACGCATAAATAAAAGGAGGATTTTCTTTTTGGGTCAGTTCTCTCAATCGAACACCAAGCATGGAAGTGTAAAGACTTCTTAACATATCATTTCTATACTCACTGAGTGTTCCTGATTTTTTTTCAGGGAAGGCAGGATAATTAATCGCGAATTCAATATTGGTTGCTTCTTTGTCTGTTACAACCATCGCCTTATTTTCATTATAAGCTGGCACCGATGAAAATTCACGGCTCCTGCTTGTCATAGGATTTGTTAGGGAGGCAAAATGCTTATTAATCATTTTGAAGGCATCCTCTTTGGATATGTCGCCTACAACAACGACTGACATTAGGTTTGGCCTATACCAGTCTTTATAAAATCTTCTTATTGCATCTGGATTAAAATTTTTGATGATGCTATCAACACCAATTGGCAATCGCTTTGCATATTTTGATCCTTTGAAGAGTTCAGGATATACTTTTTTGAACATGCGTTCCTCACCACTTTTACCAAGTCTGCTTTCTTCTAATATGATTGCTCTTTCACTGTTGATGTCTTCATCTAAATAAGTTACTTGATGAGCCCAATCTTCCAAGATCTGAAAACCCTTTTCAAGGTTATCGGATTTATCTGTTGGAATAGGAAGTATGTAAACAGTTTCATCGAAACCAGTATACGCATTCAGGTCGCTGCCAAACTCTACACCGATATCTTGAAGAAAAGAAACGATATCATTTTTTTTGAAATTCTTTGTGCCGTTGAACGCCATGTGTTCAGCCATGTGTGCAAGTCCTTGTTGATCGTCATCTTCAACGATCGAACCAACTTTAACGACAAGACGCAGTTCAACTTTTTTTTCTGGCTTTTTATTTTCTTTGATATAATAGGTAAGGCCATTAGGCAATGTTCCCTTTGTGATTTTTGGATCAGTGGGAATAAGCTGACCGGGATTTACTTGTGCTGAAATGGATACAGAAAAAAATAAAATAGCACTAATTAAGAAGTGGATCTTTTGCATTAGTTTGATTTGTAAATGCGAAATTAAGCAAACAGTATGATTAGTCATCAATGACAACCTGTTAAAAAAGGTTCATAAATTATAGTTTTTACTAAACTCTAAACCTTAAACCCTAAACAATATGGTATAGGGATCATGATCAAAAAAGCGAAAAGCCAAGATTGAAGGGGACTTTGCCCACTGAAAATTAAGGCATCAACCAAGAACTGCCCGACAAGTCATTTTCATTGTATGTAAACCTTGCCCTTCGATTTCCTTTGCTATGGGTATAATACCATTCCATCCAATCAATGATCGTTTCTACTACCACGAAATGCTGAAACCCAGCTTCACTCTCTTCCAGGGTATAATCAAATGCAGTTAATGCTTCGTTGAGTCCGGTGGAAGTTTGATCAAGTTCTGTCGATGGCGGCTGGTCTGTCATGTAGTATCTTCTGCTGTGGTGGCCGGTATGATCCCACTGTTCCTTGCACAAGTCATCCATATGATGAATAATGATAGCGCCACTGCATCGAATCTGTGTTCTCAATGATTGATCATATACCAACCAACTCATATGCATTGTTTGCTCAAGGTCTTGCATCTTTTTGCTACGCTTATCAGTATGCAAGTATATTTTCCGTGTATCGATATCCACCCTTCTCAACACTACTGTTCTCATGTATGCGATGGAATCTACCGATGTACCTATAACGGCTTGGTGCATGGCACTTTTTCTATTGGTTGCCCCTTCATGCAGCATCTGCCAACAAATTTTTTCAATATCATCAATATGTGGAATACCAGTCCCCCAGGGATGTTCATTTTGCAAAAGACTCATGGGGTGAAATTAACGAATAATTTAAGGTTTAGGGAGTTGAGGAGGTTGAGAGAGTTGAGGAGGTTGAAGTATTATTTAATCTGACAATTATCGAATAAATTACATCCAGTATAAAAAATCATATCAAAAAAATAACAACTCTCTCAACAAAAAATAAATAAACCATGCGTCAACTCATTCTAATTGCATTGCTAACATCATCGTTATTTGCCTCTGCACAAAAAACCATTTTAATCAAGTGCGGAAAACTACTTGATACAAAAACGGGTACTGTACTTGAAAAACAAAACGTGCTGATAAAAGGGAATATGGTTGTTTCTGTTGGAACCAATGCCACAAAAGCCGATAGTATTATTGACCTATCAGAATATTTTGTGTTGCCAGGATTGATAGATTGTCATACACATGTTGTGCTTCAGGGAGATATTACACAAGATGACTATGATGTTCAAGTTCTCAAAGAATCAATACCATACAGAACTATACGTGGAACAAAATCAGCAGAACGTGCCTTGATGAATGGCTTCACCACCATCCGCGATCTTGGAACAGAAGGAGCTGGCTATGCAGATGTTGATATCAAGAAAGCCATTAACAACGGTGTGATCAACGGACCGAGGATGCTTGTATCAACGCTTGCTATCAATACAACAGGACACTACCCAATTAAAACTTCAGAATATGCATGGGAATTGAAAATGCCCAAAGGTGTTCAGGAAATTACTGGCGCCGATGAGGCAAGAAAGGCAGTGCGTGAACAGATTGAACATGGTGCAGACTGGATCAAGATCTATGCCGATAGAGGATATATCATGCAACCTGATGGAAGTTACAGGGCATTGTCGAATTTTACAGATGCTGAGATCAATGCCATTGGAGATGAAACCATTAGAAGCAGAAAAAACTTTGCAGCACATGCCATGACAAGAGATGGAATCATAGCAGCAGTGAATGCTGGTGCAAGATCAATAGAACATGGACTGGGTATGGATGAGGAAAGTATGAAGTTGATGGCTGCCAAAGGAGTATTTTGGTGTCCAACCTTGTTTGTCAATGAATTTGTTGCAGAAGGAAGGGCGCAACTGGGCAGTCCCATTAATCTTCAGTTCTCAAAATCAATCCCAGAAACATTTAAAAAAGCGATGAAGGCAGGCGTGAAACTTGCCTATGGAACAGATATTGGAGGATATGACTGGAATCTGCCACAGGCAAAAGATTTCACTTATTTTGTTGAGTGGGGATTGACACCGATCCAGGCTATCCAAACTGCTACTACAACTGCAGCAGAATTATTAGGACAAGTTGGAAAGATAGGAGAAATAAAGACTGGCACCTTTGCCGATATCATCGCAATCAAAAAAGACCCAACAAAAAACATTGAAGCCTTGCAACAAGTTGACTGGGTCATGAAAGATGGTAAGGTTTTCAAGGATCAACATGCGAATGGGAAATAATTATCCCAGCAAGCTATTCCAGCTATAACAAGTGTTGTGATGCTTCCTCAATGCAGGAATAGCATTTTTTTCCTGAAATATTAACACTGTTAAGTATATTTGCATCGTAAATATATTTTAGTGGGTATAACAGAAAGAAAAGAAAAACAAAAGGTAGAGATCAAAAAAAAGATCCTGGAAGCATCCATGAAACTCTTCATCGATGAAGGATTTGAAAAGGTATCGATACGAAAGATTGCCAATATCATAGAATACAGTCCAACCACGATTTACTTATACTTCAAGGATAAAAATGAGATCTTATTCGAATTATGCGAGGAAGGTTTCATTTTATTTGAAAAACTCAATAGCAACCTCAGCAAGATCAGCAACCCACTATCAAGACTACACAAAATGGGAGAAAATTATGTGGGATTCGGACTCCAACATCCTGAATACTACGATCTGATGTTCATCCAAAATGCCCCGATGGACAGGCTTGCGCAAATGAATGATGGAAAATGGATCCATGGTGATAGGGCCCTGGACCTACTTCGTTCTATAATTAAAGAGTGCATGACAAAAAAAATCATTAAAAAAGGTGATATAAATAGCGTGAGCATGGCGGTATGGGGAATGGTTCACGGACTTGTTTCGCTTGCAATCAGAAAACGATTTACTAAACTCGTTGATCCGGAAAAAGTAGTTGAAACCATGCACCAAGGAATTTCATGGATGATGAAAACCATGGATCAATCAAAAAATAAAATTTAAACAAGAAGATATCAATGAACAGTCTATTTAAAATAATAATAGCATCACTTTTTTTTACGCTGTGTTTAAAATCAATACATGCACAAAAAACAGCTCTAGACAACTATATAGATTCCGCATTGCAAAACAACATTGCACTGCAACAAAAAAATATTTCAGTTGAAAAAGCCATGTATGCACTCAAAACCGCAAAGAGTCTTTTTCAACCCGTGATTGCATTTCAAGGATCCTATCAATCAGGAGAAGGTGGTCGTAGCATTGATTTTCCTGTA
>CAMBGO010000034.1 GCA_945866165.1 Chitinophaga pinensis
ATTTTCGACGATAACGCAAACAGGAATATTAGTATAATGATAAAAGAGCTATCTCAGAGTAGTACCAGGTTAAATGCAATGTTAAAACCGGGCACTGGAAGTTTAGCGAAAACAATGGAGAATATTGAAGGAATTACAAATAACTTTGAACACAATAATGACTCTATAACAGCATTAATAAACAATATCACAAAGGTATCAAATGATCTTACAAAAGCACAATTAGATAAAAGCATTGCCACCCTTTCATCCGCAGCAGAAAACTTGAATTTAATTCTTGGCTCAATCAGAGAAGGAAAGGGAACCATGGGGATGATAATGAATGACAAAAAACTATACGAAAATCTTAATGGTACTGCAAATAGCCTAAATATTCTTTTGCAGGATTTTAGAATTCATCCAAAAAGATATGTTCAATTTTCTGTTTTTGGAAAAAAAGACAAATCAGAGCCATTAATGTCAGCTTTACCAGATTCATTGAACAAGTGAATAACATGGTAAATAATTTCAAGATCTTATTGCTCTTTTTTTTATGCTTTTCAACCTTATCAGCTGTATCTCAGGATACTCGCAAAATTGACTCCATTCGTAAGGCCCATGCAGCTAGACTTAAAAAAACCATCAGATTGATTGAAGCTGAAAACAAAAAAAATAACAGAAAAAACGGCCAGATTGATACTGCTTTAAAAAGAAAGTCAGAAGATGTAAATCAAAATACCCTTTTTCAAACTGATTCTTCACAAAAAGAAAACAAAGGTCAATTCATTCAGGTTTTAAAGTCTGATATTTTTAGACGTGTAAAAGTTGATTCCTTTAACACATTAAATGTTTTAGTAGGGAATGTGTTAATGAAACAGGATAATACTCTTTTTTACTGTGATAGTGCCATACAAAATATTGGAGTCAATGAGATTGAAGCATTTGGAAAAGTTCATATCAATGATTCCGACAGCATACACACATACTCCGATTACCTTAAATACATAGGTCAAACAAGAATAGCAACATTAAAAGATAATGTGAAGCTAACAGATGGAAAAGCAGTTCTAACAACGGATGAATTAGAATACGATTTAAATGCAAAGCTTGGCACCTATTTAAAAGGAGGAAAGTTAGTTAATGGGAAGTCAGTGCTAACAAGCACACAAGGCTATTACTATGCAGACACCAAGGATGTTTATTTCCAAAAGAATGTTCTGCTGGTAGACCCTGAATACATTATGAATACAGATACCCTACTATACAATGTAAATACAGAAACAGCAAGTTTTTTAGCAATTACAACAATTCGTGATGATAAAACCAGAATCAAAACTAGAAGCGGGTATTATAACTTAAAATCAGGAAAGGCGAAGTTTACCAATAGACCTATTTTAATTGATAGTGTTCAAATGGTAATTGCAGATAATTTGATCTACGATAAAATTTCTGGTGAAGGAACTGGCGATGGCAATGTTTTCTACAGGGATTCTTCTCAAGGCATATCAATGCTTTCTGGTGGCGCATTTTTCAATACCCTTTCGAAAGAAGTTACAACCTATAAAAGTCCTGTTTTAATTATGAAACAAGATAAAGATAATCTCTATTTGGCTGCAGATACACTGTTTTCAGCATACCAAAGAATTGAACCAATTAAACAAAAAAATAAAATAGATTCTTCTCAGAAAAAAGATACCATCAATTTAAAAAAATCAAACATTAATAATACCAACGATTCAATTGATAGAAAAAACATTATTCAACTTAAGGAACATGCTGATTCCTTAACTATTGCAGATTCATCACTGTATTCATATAAAAAGGACTCAATTATCAAAATAGATTCTATAAAACCTTCAAGTTCCGATAGCACAAGCCTTAATGCAAGTCTTAAAAAATTGAAAAACAATACCGATTCAATATTCCTACACGACACTACCAATAAAGTAGGGATAACAGATTCTGTAAGGTATTTCAAAGGTTTTCACAATGTCAGGATGTATTCAGATTCTATTCAGGGAAAGTCTGATAGCATCTATTATTCACTTATTGATTCAGTATTTAAGTTTTACAAGGACCCTGTAATCTGGTCTAATGGCAATCAAATATCAGGTGATTCCATAATGCTAACCACAAAAAATAAGCAAGCAGATCAATTTATTGTTGATCAAAATGCGATATCTATAAGCACAACTGGAGATGGGTTATTTAATCAATTACGAGGATCAAAAATGATTGGAATATTTAAAGATGGTGAAATTGATAGCATTCAGGCAATTGGCAATGGCCAAAGCCTTTACTATTTGCAAGATGATGACAGTGCATATTTAGGAATGGATTTAACTGAAGCCGGCAACATCATCATGACATTTAAAAATAGGGAGCTAAAAAAAGTAATCTGGGTTAAAGGGGCAAAGGGAACTACTTATCCTTTCAATAAAATTCCAGAAGACAAAAGACGACTTAAAAACTTCAGGTGGCTTGAAGCAATACGACCTAAGAGTGCAGGTGAATTGTTTGGAAAGTAAATCAAGAATTAATGCTTGATAATCGTCAATGGCCAATGGCAGCAAGATATCGTTCTGCATCAAGTGCAGCCATACATCCACTACCAGCAGCAGTTACAGCCTGTCTGTAATTTTTATCTTGAACATCCCCACAAGCAAAAACACCTTCAATATTGGTCTTGGTTGTTCCAGGAATTGTTTTAATATACCCTGCCTCATCCATATCTAGAAAACCATTAAAGATTGAAGAATTAGGCTCATGACCAATTGCAACAAAAAAGCCTGAGATTGGAATTTCTTGTTTTTCACCCGTTTTATTATTTACGATTCGCACTGCTTCCACTTTCTGTTCTCCTAAAATTTCATCTGTATTAGTATTCCAATAGATTTTTATATTGGAAGTATTCTTGACCCGATCTTGCATAACTTTTGATGCCTTCATTTCACCTTTTCGAATGAACATGTGCACCGTTGTACAAAGTTTACTCAAATAATGGGCTTCCTCAGCAGCAGTATCTCCAGCACCTACGATTGCAACTTCTTTTCCCTTAAAGAAAAAGCCATCACAAACAGCGCAGGCACTTACACCAAAACCATTTAACCGTTGCTCGCTTTCAAGACCAAGCCACTTAGCAGATGCTCCAGTAGCAATTATAACTGTGTCGGCATGAATTTCCTTTTCCTCATCAATCCAAACTTTAAATGGTCGTGATGAAAAATCAACTTTGGTAGCAAGCCCAAACCTAATATCAGCACCCATTCTTGTAGCTTGCTTTTCGAAATCAACCATCATTTCAGGTCCCTGAACACCATTGGGATAACCTGGATAATTTTCAACTTCTGTTGTAATTGTGAGCTGTCCCCCAGGTTGAATGCCTTGATACAATGTTGGAATTAGGTTAGCACGTGATGTATAAATTGCTGCAGTGTATCCTGCAGGACCTGATCCGATTATAAGGCATGAAGTTTTTTCTATAGTTGAATTGCTCATGGTAAAATTTTACTATCTGCAAAAATAAGGTAATATCCCGAAAAGGTACAAGACTGGCTAGAAAGGAAAGTTTAATATAATTATAGAATTAAAATCTATTTAGGTCAATTCTACATCTTTGAATAGACAAGACTAGATTTGACACTATTTAGGAATAATTAGGGTTCGATATTGTGCACCATAGCCACCAAAATAACCAATTGCATTGCCTGAAATAGTTGAAAGTATCTTGGTAGGACTCGAAAAAGGATTACCAACACTTTGGTAGTTGAATTCAAAAGTTCTCCAGAAATCAAATGTTTGTCGATCAATATTGCAAAGCTTGAGGGTTACGGTATCCCCTCTTTTAAATGACCCACTATCAGGCTGAGCTCCAATATTTTTATCAACCCCCTTGTCAATAGATACCGAATAGGTCTTCCCATCAACTAAGGCATCATCAAAAACACTGTTCAAACCTGGTAAAAATCTAGATCCATTTACCTTGGTAAAATAACGAATACAATCGCCTAATCCGGGACGATCAGTTGCTTTTATCATTAAAACTGCATTAATTGTATCATTACCAAAAGGTGGTTTTTCCCACCAAACTGAATCAATTTTTCTAGTGATTTCTGGAATGGTTGTTGAGGATTTATAGATATCATTACCAATTTTCACCGTGAGATCATACTTACCCTTAATGACTCCAAGTAATTTTTTAGATGTGTAAAAATAAATAACACCCCCATTGGTTTTAGTAGAATCCTCTTGAAGTGCAAAATCAGCTTTGCCATCGTTGATGCTTACATTGGCATTATGAACATAAGACGATGTTATGATTTCCGGGTTGATTTGCTTAAAATAGTTTAAACTGTTCGATAAAACCACAACTGGAGGCAATCCATTTTCGATTGTTGCATCAACTACTAACTGTGGTTCACTTACATCAAGTTTCAGGTCAATCTCTTTTTCACAAGATATCAGGAAAATGAAAGAAAGGATAAAAAAATATTTGCGCATAAATTAATAACAAAAAATAAAAGCAGGTGTTCAAAAAAAAAACCCGCAAAAGCGGGGCTTGGAATCAGTAATTATTAACCTAAATAAGCCTTTAATGCACTACTATATCGAGCCTTTTGCAAACGCTTAATAGCCCTTTCTTTAATTTGACGAATACGCTCTTTTGTAAGATCATACTTTTGACCAATTTGTTCAATTGTAACACCATTCTCGCCATCCAATCCAAAGTAAGCATTTACGATTTCAGCTTCACGTGGACTCAATGATTTTAACACACGTTTAATTTCAGCACGAAGAGAATCCTTCATCACATCGTCATCTGTATCATCACCACCTTGCAACAAATCACCCATTGCCACATCCTCTGCTTCATGAACTGGAGCATCTAAAGAAGTATGCCTTGTATTGCTTTGGAATATATTATTGATTTCGGTTTCACTCATTTCAAGAATCTCAGCTAATTCTTCAGTTGAAGGTTCACGCTCATGTTCTTGCTCAAAAGCCATGTATGCTTTGTTTGCTTTATTGTAGGTTCCAATTTTGTTCTGAGGAAGTCTTACAAGTCGACCCTGCTCTGCCAATGCTTGTAAAATTGACTGACGAATCCACCATACAGCATAAGAAATGAATTTAAAACCCTTGGTTTCATCAAAACGTTGGGCCGCTTTGATCAATCCTAAATTGCCTTCATTAATAAGATCACTTAGAGAAAGTCCCTGATGTTGATATTGCTTTGCAACAGAAACAACGAAACGTAAATTTGCTTGAACTAACTTATCTAAAGAACGCTGATCGTTCATTTTGATTCTTTGTGCAAGTGTTGTTTCCTCCTCAGGACTAATCATTGAAATTTTAGAAATTTCCTGAAGGTATTTTTCAACTGCCTGCGAATCGCGGTTGGTAATCTGTGTAGCTATTTTTAATTGCCTCATGGTAAAATTTGTCTCTTCGTTTCTATGTATTAATTAAACCCAATAAGCTCTTCATTTGAAGAATAAAAAAATGATGGTTTTGGGCTAAATGCAAAATTAAAATTCATTTTCCACAATTCACTCATAATCTTTAGAAAAGGTTGGAATTATTTGATTTTTAGATTAAAAAGTTCCTAAAATGTTGATAAAATGACCGTTTTCTTAAATTTTCAATTTGGACTTAAAAAATAAAAAAGTTCAATTTAAAAACACCATATCCGTTAATTTCGCTGCATGATAATTGATCTTAGATCCGATACAGTAACAAAGCCGACTCCAGCAATGCTCGATGCCATGGCTTCAGCTCCCCTTGGCGATGATGTTTTTGGGGAAGACCCATCAATTAATGAACTTGAAACCCTGGCTGCCTCAATGTTTGGCAAAGAAAAAGCATTGTTTTGTCCAAGTGGTACCATGACCAACCAAATTGCCATCAAATGCCATACACAGCCTGGCGACGAGGTTATTTGCGATGAATTATCGCATGTGTATCAATATGAAGGTGGTGGAATTGCGTTTAATTCAGGTGCCTCAGTAAAATTACTTCAAGGAAACAGGGGAAGAATTAACGCTGATATGGTAAAAGCTGCCATTCAACCTGATGATGTACACAAGCCAATTTCTAGCTTGGTTGTAGTTGAAAATACTGGAAACAGAGGTGGTGGAAGTTGTTATGAGTTTCAGGAAATTGAAAATATTTCTACTTTATGCAAAGAAAACAAGTTAGCCTTTCATATTGATGGGGCCCGTCTCTTCAATGCAATCGTTGCAAAAAAAGAAACGTCCATCCAATACGGAAAGGCTTTTGATACAATTTCTATTTGTTTGAGCAAAGGACTGGGTGCGCCTGTTGGAAGTCTTTTACTGGGTGATATACAGTTCATTAAAAGGGCTAAAAGATTCAGAAAAGTCTTTGGAGGTGGAATGCGGCAAGCGGGAAGCTTGGCTGCAGCTGGCACTTATGCCCTGAAAAACAATGTTGAAAGGTTGGCAATAGATCATATAAAGGCAAAAGAAATTGAACAGGTTCTTTCCGGAAAATCATTCATAAAAGATTTATTTCCTGTTGAAACAAATATCGTAATAGCAGAATGTGTGCCTGGTTTCAACTTGAATGAATTCATTTTAAAAATGAAGGAAATGGGTATCCTGTTTTTTGCCATATCCCCCAATAAATTCAGAATGGTAACCCATTTAGACATCTCCAATCAGATGCAAGATAAACTACTCGAAACAATACATAACATTAACTAATGGCCTTCCCTTCGATCAACCCTACTCAGACCGCTGCTTGGCAAAAACTTTCTATGCACGCTTCAGAAATGAGGTCTGCAAGTATTAAATCCCTTTTCGCAGCAGACCCCAATCGATTTTCTTCATTTTCTCAACAGAATGGAAACCTGCTTTTCGACTATTCAAAAAATATCATTTCTAAGCAAACCCTTGATCTACTGATTGAACTTGCAGAGGAATGTCAATTGAAAGAAGCTATTGAGGCAATGTTTAAGGGAGAAAGAATCAATCAAACTGAAAATAGGGCTGTACTACATACTGCATTGAGGAACTTTTCTAACAAGCCACTTTTTTATGAAGGAGCTGATATCATGCCCGACATTATAAAAGTATTAAACCAAATGAAGGAACTCTGTAAAAAAGTACACTCAGGTGAGTGGAAAGGTTATACTGGGAAGCCTATCAAACACATCGTAAATATTGGCATTGGGGGTAGTGACCTTGGGCCGGTGATGGTAACAGAGGCACTGAAACCATATTGGGTTGAAGGGATACAAATTCACTTTATTTCAAATATAGACGGAACACATATTGCTGAATGTCTGAAAGTTATAGAGGCTGACTCAACAATTTTTTTAGTTGCGTCAAAGACTTTTACTACCCAGGAAACCATGACGAATGCACATACTGCAAGGAGTTGGTTTCTACAGCATGCAAAAGATCCAGCACATGTTGCCAAACACTTTATTGCGCTATCAACAAATGAGAAAGCAGTTACTGAATTTGGCATCGCAAGTGAAAATATGTTTGAATTTTGGGACTGGGTTGGAGGGCGGTATAGCCTTTGGAGTGCTATTGGCTTGTCGATTGCATTAACAATAGGCTATGACAATTTTGAGATGCTTCTAAAAGGTGCATCTGAAATGGATGAGCATTTCAGAGCAGCTCCATTCCATCAAAATATTCCCGTGAAGATGGGATTGCTTGGACTGTGGTATGTAAATTTCTTTGGCGCACAGTCAGAAGCCATCCTACCATATGATCAATACATGCATCGATTTGCGGCCTATTTTCAACAAGGAAATATGGAAAGCAATGGAAAAAGTGTTGATCGCAATGGAAAATCAGTTGACTACCCTACCGGGCCAATTATATGGGGCGAACCAGGCACCAACGGACAGCATGCTTTCTACCAATTAATTCATCAAGGAACTCCTCTGATTCCATGCGACTTCATAGCACCTGCCATAAGTCACAATAATATTGGAGATCATCACCAAAAATTGATGTCCAATTTCTTTGCACAAACGGAAGCTTTAATGAACGGCAAGACAAAAGATGAAGTTGAGAAAGAACTATCCTCAATGAGTGATGCTGATAGATCCAAATTGACACCATTCAAGGTTTTTGAAGGCAATAGACCTACAAATTCATTCTTGATAAAAATGATCACTCCTTTTGAATTGGGTAAACTTATTTCTGCCTATGAACACAAAATATTTGTTCAAGGAGTTTTGTGGAACATTTTTAGCTTCGATCAGTGGGGCGTAGAATTGGGTAAGCAATTGGCTAATAAAATATTGCCTGAACTATTAAATGACCATGACATTCAAGGACATGACAGTTCAACAAATGGACTCATCAATGCGTATAAGTCAATGAAAAAGGCTTGAATTCTTGTAAATAGAAATGAAACTTATTTGGCTCTTTGTAACTCTCCCTTAGCAACCCAAGTTGACATGAGATGGTGTCCTCCAAATAACAATGTGCTAAATACCATAGTAGCAAGAACACTGTTTACATAAAAAGGTATTCCGTCAATATATGTCTGAATAAAGCCCGTCACTGTCTTTCCTCTTTGAAAACCACCATTACCAATCCAAACGAACAAATTTGAAAGAATGAAAAAAATGCTTGGGGAAGCCAAAGAACCTTTAATAATTGATGGTATATTTTTAGCATTGATATAAAAACCAACAACAGTTAGTGAAGCAAATAGCAAATAATTTTCAACCTGACCACCATAAAATCCCCGGATTTCAGTAAGGCCGAAAGAATAAAGAACTTGATACAAACAATCTGATACCAACAATGAAAATATTGGAAGAATGAAAGCCATTTTTTTATCCTTTAGTATCGCGCCTCCAAATATTGCCATTGCAAATTGCGGAGCAAAGCCCCATGGGCGACCTGGAATGGCCCTATAAATAGCTGCGATAACTATAAGAAGTAAAAATGAGATCAATGTATGTTTAGAAAGCTTCATGGTTTGTCGTTTCAATTACAAAAATAGTGATTTCTCGTTCTTGGAAAAGAAATCAACAATACAGTTTTCCTCAATCTGTGCATAGCTTGAAAAAAAATGCAAAAAACCTTAAACTCAATTTGGAACAGTTGCTATAAAAAACAACAAATCATCTTCAGCTGTTAGCTTAACAAGCTCATTAGGCATAACATAAAAGGCATTAAACCCCTTGCAATTATAAGCGGTATGGCCAATCATTTCTGCTTTCCCTGAAATGATGATAATAATTGATGGGCCATCAAATTCAATTTCCTTACTCTCATTAGAGCCAAGTAAAAATGAATGGAGTTCAAAATCAGGTACATGTGACTGATAAAAATTATGGGAATTGTTTAATGCTCCAGCAATTATTGATGGGATTGTTTGTACAAAATCAATATTTGAAAGTAAATCTGGAATATCAACATGCTTATTGGTAAGCCCTGCCCTTAAAACATTGTCTGAATTAGACATCAGTTCAATGTTCTGACCTTCTAGATAAGCATGAGGCATACCAGCACCTTGAAATATACCTTCCCCTGGTTTGAGCTGTAGAATATTGAAAAGATAAAAAGAAAAAATACCCCTATCATAATGACCATCATTTGTAATGAATGTTTTGAATGCCTTCGCAGCCCAATAATCAGGGCTATCGCGATTCAATTCCCTATTTTCATACGCTGGAAGAATCCTAGCAGCATGAGCAATAAGCAGGTTATGTATTTCCTGCTGCGGCATTTCCATAATTTTTTTATAAAGCCCTTTGATACCCCCATCAGCATAATCACTTTTAAAAGAGCTTAATAAATCATACACATTTAGCCTCGTCTCTACATCAGCTGCAAATCCATGCAAGAGCCAAAAATCGCTTAATGCCACCATGATCTCTGGTTTATGATTCTGGTCTTTATAATTCCTATTGGGAGCATTGAGTGGAATCCCCAATTCATTTTCACGATTGTATCCTGCTATTGCAGCTTCTTGTGTTGGGTGTACCTGAATCGAGAGCATGTCTTTAACGTCGAGTACCTTGAGAAGAAAAGGAAGATTATTGAACTTTGTAAGTGTGCGTTGACCTAGATATTTTTTCTTATCGGATTGAATTAATGATTGCAACCCTGTTGTTGCATTCTCACTTAACAAAACGGATGACACACCATTGGGGTGAATGCCAAGCCAATACTCTGCGAATGGTAGTTCACCAGGTTGATCAATATCTAACATGTTAGGCAAAAAGGTTTTTCCACCCCAAGAATAATGTTGTATTCTTCCACTAAGCCTGTTCATTTCACGAGGGTATTAAAATTGTTATTAATAGATTCGAAGTTAATTTAAAAGCAATAATGGCACGACACAATGATACAGGAAAATTAGGGGAAGAACTGGCACAACGTTGGATAGCAGAAAATGGATATAAATTAACCAATAAAAATTGGAGGTGTGGTCATTGGGAAATAGACATCATTGCAACGAAAAACAACAAACTTCATTTTTTTGAAGTTAAAACAAGAAGAAGCGCACAGTTTGGATTTCCGGAAGAGTTGGTTGACAAAAAGAAGCTTCACTTTTTTATATCTGCTGGAACTGAGTATATCAGACAGTACCCTGACTTTAAATGGATCTGTTTTAATATACTTTCAATCATACTTGATGATGAAAAAAAGCCTACATTCTTTCTAATAGAAGATGTTTACACTTGAATAAATAGTTACATCATTTTAACAGTTCTTGTAAAGTGCTCTGTAATTCAGGTCCACGAAGATTCTTTCCAATGATAATACCATTTGGATCAATCAGGAAATTCTGGGGAATACTTTGAACTTTATATTTTACTGCAACTTCATTGCTCCAAAATTTTAAATCACTAACCTGTGTCCAATTTAACTTATCGTCTTGTATAGCCTTTACCCATGGATCTTTTGCCCTGTCCAATGAAACACCCAAGACAGTAAAATTTTTATCTTTGAATTTTTGATATGCTAGCACAACATTTGGGTTTTCTTGTCTACATGGCCCACACCAACTAGCCCAAAAGTCAATCAATACATATTTCCCTTTAAAACTTGACAGTTGAATATCATTGCCGCTTACATCTTTTTGAACAAAATCAACTGCCGTCGAACCTATTGAACCAAACTTGCTTTCTTGAATTGTACTTGTGGCAAGACGACCATAATAGCTATTTTTTGCTACTGGATTTAATTTATTTAACCTTGCTTCATTTACTTGAGGATCTAAAATAAGTTGCATGGAAACCAATAACACAAATGGAGCTACAGGTGAAGAAGGATGATTTGAAATAAATGATTCAGTCTGACGATTGATTTCCACAGAAACATTATCATAATCAGTCTTTATTTTTCCCCCATCATCTTTAACCCGTTGATTGAGTTGTTGAGCTGCTGATGACAATTTGGAAAACAGCGGGTTAAAAATTGAATTAAACTCCACAAAATCATTGTGTGAAGCAGAACCGGTAACTACTGCAGATTGAAGTTTTACAAAATCACCTTCAATCTTTACATTAGAAGCATCGAGAAATAACAATAACTTTTGCTGTCCATTTTTAGGTTGAATGAAATACATTCCTGGTTCAACTAGCTTTCCACTCATGGTGAATTGTTGTCCGTTTGACTTTACAACCAATATCGGCTCAGCATCCTGCTGATCAGATTTGAGTATAAGTTCAGTCTTATCTAACATCCCCTTTAAAGTACCATTTATCGTAAAATCATTAGATGTTTGACCCCAAAGCAATGATGGTAACATCAAAATCAATAAGATAGTTTTTCTCATTTGTTATGTCTTTTATTAAGAACTTCTTTAACTGACTGCAAATTAAATCCTTTGCTGTTAAGCAAAAGTAAATAATGAAACAGAAGATCGGCGGCTTCGTCTAAAAATTTTTCATTGTCATTGTCCTTCGCCTCAATTACTAGTTCAACCGCTTCTTCTCCAACCTTTTGTGCGATCTTGTTTATTCCCTTTTCCATCAACGT
This sequence comes from Chitinophaga pinensis, assembly GCA_945866165.1. Taxonomy (GTDB): domain Bacteria; phylum Bacteroidota; class Bacteroidia; order Chitinophagales; family Chitinophagaceae; genus Pollutibacter. Next base: position 11,967 of record CAMBGO010000034.1, read on the forward strand.
TTTAACATATGATGAACTATCTGTAGAATTCTTACGTAGTTCGATGATTTGCTCCAGATATGCCAAGAAATCATCAGAATGATTTTTTTCATCCCAGCAAGTGTCAGCACCTGTATGACAAACCGGTCCAAGCGGATGCGCTTTAAATAAAAGTGCATCAGCATCGCAATCCACCATTACTGATTTTAATTCCAAAAAATTGCCACTCTCCTCACCTTTAGTCCACAACCTATTTTTGGACCGGCTAAAAAAAGTAATACGTGTAGAAGACATGGTGGCATCAAAAGCTTCCTTGTTCATATAACCAAGCATTAATACTTTGTTAGTATTAATATCTTGAATGATTGCAGGAACCAACCCATCATGAAACTTATTAAAATTTATAACAATAGAGGACATTTTACAAAGTTAATTAATGTGTTTGTCTAACCAATATATTCTGATCCAATAAATAAGACTTTAATTGGGGAATATTTATTTCTCCAAAGTGAAAAACACTTGCGGCCAATGCAGCATCAGCTAACCCATTAAGAATTTCAGCAAAATGTTCAGGCTTGCCGCCACCACCTGAGGCTATGACAGGAACAGAAACATGTTGTGTGACCAATCCAGTGATTGCTTTAGCAAATCCTTGCTTGGTTCCATCATGATCCATTGAAGTTAGCAAAACCTCGCCTGCTCCTCGTTCCATTGCTTCACGAACCCAATCCAAACATTTTATTTCTGTTGATTTTCGGCCACCATTTAAATAAACATAGTTCTCACCATCTTCATGCATCTTAGTATCAACTGCCAAGACAATACATTGACTTCCAAATTGTCTTGAAAGCTCATTTATAAGTGAAGGGTTGTTAAAGGCAGCCGTATTAATTGAAATCTTATCAGCGCCATGATCCAATAACATGCGAACATCTTCAACTGAGCTGATGCCACCACCTACGGTAAATGGAATATTAATTTTTTGAGCAACCCTATCAACCAATTCAGCAAGTGTTTTTCGCTTTTCATTGGTTGCAGTGATATCCAAAAACACAAGTTCATCTATTCCCTGGTGAGCGTATAGTGATGCCAATTCAACTGGATCTCCTGCATCTTTTAAATCAACAAAATTCGTTCCCTTCACCGTTCTCCCGTCTTTAATATCTAAACAAGCGATGATTCTTTTTGTAAGCATCTAATTTTTTCTTGATTGTGAAATAAATTCAGTCAACTCAGGTATAGAAATTTTATTTTCATAGATGGCCTTGCCAATAATTACTCCACTGCACCCTATTGAATCAAGTAAATATATATCCTCCATGCAAGAAACTCCTCCACTGGCAATCAATTTAAATTCAGGTATTAAACTTATTATCTCACGGTATAGTTCGATTGAAGGACCTTGTAATTTTCCATCCTTACTCACATCGGTACAAAAAGCCGTAGAAATACCTTTCTCGAAATAATCATTTAAATAAGGAATAACTTGTAATTCTAGCTTCTCCGTCCAACCACCAACCATGATGTTACCATCTTTTACATCAGCCCCGAGTAGAAATTGACCTGACCCAAATTCATCAATCCAACTAGAAAAAAGCGATGGATTTTTTGCAGCAATGCTTCCAATTGTAACATATTTAACTCCTAACTCGATGATTCGATTAACATCCTCTCTGTTTTTAACACCACCCCCAAAATCAACTATCAACTCAGTTTGGGAAGCAATTTGCTCAACCGTTTTCCAATTAACAACAGAACCAGCCTTTGCACCATCTAAATCAACCAGATGAAGACGACTTATCCCATTGTCTTCATATTGTTTTGCAATATCAAGAGGTGAGCCTTTGTATTCAGTAATAGCATCATAATCACCTTCGGTGAGTCTAACACATTTTCCATCAATGATATCAATTGCCGGTATGATTTGCATATTAACCTTTGATGGTTAAGAAGTTCTGAAGAATAAGATGTCCTACATCAGCACTTTTTTCGGGATGAAACTGTACTCCATAAAAATTATTTTTATGTAATGCAGAGCTAAAAGAACTACAATAATCAGTTGTTGCGATAGTTTCACTCCCCACTTCAGCATAATAGCTATGAACAAAATAACAATAAGATCCTGATTGAACACCATTAAATAAATCAGATTTCAAATCACATATTTCATTCCATCCTATTTGAGGAACTTTTATTAAAGGATCAATTGACTTAAAGAGTTTGATCTTTTGATTAAAGATGCCAAGACAATCTGTATCATTTTCTTCTGAATGAGTACACATGAGTTGCATACCTAGGCATATTCCCAAAAAAGGTTGAGTGGCTTGCAAAATAATTTCGTGAAGATTCTTTTCTTTTAAAAACTTCATAGCAGTACTTGCTTCGCCAACACCAGGAAAAATAATTCTATCAGCTCCGAGTATCTCTTCAGCATCATCAGTGACCAATGCATCAATACCAAGTCGTTCTAAAGCATATTGCAATGATCTTATATTACCAGCATTGTATTTTATCACAGCCAATTTCATACATCATTTACTTTAAAATACCTTTAATGAAAGTTGAAATTGATTGTTTTAAGTCTGAAGTAATTGAAATGGTTTTTATAAATGCAGAACCAATTATTCCTCCATTTGAATATGGTAAAACTGATTCGAATGATTTTTTATCGCGAATACCAAACCCAACCAAAAAAGGATTCTTCAACTGATACGACTGAAGTCTTTTTAGATAAGAACTAACGTCATTAAACTCCTTATCCTGTCCTGTTGTTGAAGAAGAAGAAACAGCATATAAAAATCCTGTACTCAATTCATCTAATTTGCGTACACGTTGTTCATTGGTTTCAGGTGTAACAAGGAAAATAAAATCAAGTCCGTTGGTTTTTATTACTTCTTGGTATTTTTTCTCAAATTCATAAACTGGCAAATCAGGCAGA
>CAMBGO010000035.1 GCA_945866165.1 Chitinophaga pinensis
ATGGGATGGGGACAATATGCCCATTTAAATTCATTGCCTGTAACAGTAAATCCGGGGAGTGCATTCAATTCATATTGGCCGATGCCATTTAGAAAAAAATGCAAGATCACAATGGAAAACATTGATGAAAAGGACATGGTTCTTTTTTATCAGGTTGACTATGTATTGACAGAAGTACCTGCTGATGCCGCCTATTTTCATGCACAGTTCAGAAGGATTAATCCATCAAAATACAAAGAAGAAATTGTGTTGGTTGATGGTATAAAAGGGAAGGGCCAATATGTAGGCACTTATATTGCCTGGGGTGTTCACAACAATGGTTGGTGGGGTGAAGGGGAAATCAAGTTTTTTATGGATGATGATGATAAGTATCCGACTATTTGTGGAACGGGAACAGAAGATTATTTCTGCGGATCATACGATTTTGATACACGAAAGAAAAATGCTGCAGGAGTTGATGAAGTGAACTACACTGAATTTTCAACGGCTTATGCTGGACTTCACCAGGTTCTTAAAGGGGATGGACATTATTCTGTGATGCAACGCTTTGGAATGTATCGCTGGCATATTACCGACCCCATTCGATTTGAAAAAAACCTGAAAGTAACCATACAAGCATTGGGATGGAGAAATGACGGGCGCTATCTTCCATTGCAGGATGATATTTCATCTACTGTGTTTTGGTACCAGACACCGGGGCATGCGCCATTTCCTAAATTACCACCTAAGGATTTGCTTGAAGTGATTTAACTTCGCTCACCTATTGGCCTCGTAGTACAATGGATAGTATAAGAGCCTCCGAAGCTCCAGATCCCGGTTCGATTCCAGGCGAGGCTACTTACTTAAACCTGTTGCATAGATAATTTGTTCCCGGTTCCCTGCCTGCCGGCAGGCAGGGATTCCAGGCGAGGCTACACTATAATTTCAATTCCTGAAAAAATACTCAGTATGGCGATGGACTCATGGATGTCCACCCACCATCAATTATAAGTGATTGTCCAGTAATATGCCTTGCTTCATCCGATACAAGAAACAATGCAGCATGTGCAATGTCTGTCACCGATGCAGGTCTTCCCATAGGTGTTATCCTCGACCAGGTTTTTACATATTCAGGATCTTCCAATGTGCGTTCTGTTTGAGTGGCTCCTGGTGCAATCGTATTAACATTGATGCCCAAGGACGAGACTTCCGACACAAGGTTTTTTGCCAGCATTTCAATAGCCGCTTTTGTCATTCCATAAGCTGCTAGCTGCTGGTGCGCTTGGTGCCCAGTTACTGAAGAAGTAAAGAGCATTGAACCCCCTGAAGCTTGTTTTTTCATTTGATTAGATGCCGCCTGAGCAAGAAAAAAAGTGCCTCCTAAATTAACTTGCAAAACCCTGTAAAATGCTTCTTCAGAGTAAGTGAAAAAATCCCCAAAAAGGGTGATGCCTGCATTGGCAACAACTATATTAAGTTGTCCAAACCATTTTACAGATTCATCAATCATCTGTTGAATGAGGTCTTTGTTACTTGAGTCTCCTGGAAATGCAATGCAGGATTTCCCGGATGCATCAATATTCATAGCTCCATTTCTACAAAGATCTTCATCAATATCATTTAAAATTACATTGGCGCCAGCAGCTACGAGCTGCCTCGATATTTCTAGTCCGATGCCCTGACCAGCACCGGTAACAATCGCTGTTTTGTTTTTGAGGGAAGCTGACATGTAATTTATTTTAATCGTTAAGCATATCCTGACCTGTATAGAATACTCTAAAATACTTCTTTCAGTGGAATACTCCTCAAATAGAATACGGTTATCATGGGTATATTTGTATGTAATATAAAATCTATGATTGAAATCATCAGCCTCGTGCTACTTGCTATTGTTTGTATTTTGTTGATTGCTTTGTTCCTCCGAAAAAAAGATGAGGGCAGTGGATTGCTCGAGCGTAAAGTGGATGAGCTTGAAAAATTTTTAATGCGCATCGAGAATGCATTGCGGGAAGATTTTAGAAATAATAGGGAGGAGTTGAGTACTGCACTGGAAAAGAATAGCAAATCCCAAATGGAAAAAATTGAATCATTAATTTCAAAAATAGAAGAAAAGAATAAAGAAAATAAAGAGTCAATTGAAAAAGCTTTCAAAGGATTTCAAGAAAATTTTGATCGCAATGTGGAGTCGTTTAATAATCTTCAACGTGAAAAATTTGGACAGCTTGCTGATAAACAAAAGGAATTGGTAGAGAGTACGGAGAAGCAATTGGAAAAAATCAATAATACGGTTGATGAGAAATTACAGAAAACATTGAATGAAAGACTTTCACAGTCTTTTGAATTAGTTGGTAAACAATTGGAGAGTGTGCAAAGTGGATTGGGTGAAATGAGAACCATTGCAACAGATGTTGGAGGACTTAAAAAAGTATTGAGCAATGTCAAGTTGAGGGGAAATGTTGGTGAGGTTCAATTGGCAATGATTCTCGAGCAAATTCTTGCTCCTACACAGTATGAGGCCAATGTAAAAACAAAAGAAGGTAGTGCAGATCCGGTAGAATTTGCCGTCAAGCTTCCCGGCAGAAGCGATGATGAAAAGAATATTGTTTACCTGCCAATTGATGCAAAGTTTCCAAAAGATGTATATGAAAATTTGGTGAGTGCTTATGATAAAGGAAGTATAGAAGAAATTGAAGCCGCCACTAAGTTGATGGAAGCTGCTATAAAAAAGAATGCAAAAGATATAAGGGATAAATACATTGATCCGCCCAACACAACAGACTTTGCAATCATGTTTCTTCCATTTGAAAGTATTTATGCTGAAGTAATCAGGCGTAGTGCCTTAGTCGATCAACTGCGCGATGAATTTAAAATCACCGTTGCAGGTCCTACAACCTTGGTTGCGATTTTGAATAGTTTGCAAATGGGCTTTAGAACACTTGCCTTGCAAAAAAGAAGCAGTGAAGTGTGGAAAATCTTGGGATCTGTCAAAAAAGAATTCGACAACTTCGGAGGATTGTTGGAAAAGGCGCAAAAAAATATTCAAACCGGGTTAGGACAACTTGATGATATTGTAGGAACCAGAACAAGGGCTATCAAGCGTCACCTGCGCGCAGTTGATAACCTGCCCGAATCAGACGAAGCAACGATATTGCCAGATATCAACTTGGAATTAAATCCTGGTGAGAGTGATGAGTGATTTGTAATACTACTTGATTAATCCACCCACGTTGCTTGCAAATATTTTTACAGCAATGGCAAGGAGGACAACGCCAAAAAATTTTCGTACCGCTAGCATACCCTGAGGCCTAAGAATCCTTGCAATAAAATCAAGTGAATGTAAAACCAAGTAAACGAATAGTACATTCACTAGTATTCCTATCAAAACAGGCCATTCACTATAATTTGCACGAAGAGAAATAATGGTTGTTAATGTTCCCGAGCCTGCAATCAATGGAAAGGCAATTGGCACTACAGTACCTGAATTTGCACCGGGGTCCCCTTTAAAAAACTCAATGCCCAATACCATCTCCAATCCCAGAATGAAAATTACAATCGATCCACCAACGGCAAATGATTTTACATCAACTCCTAGTATGCCTAGAAATTTTTCACCAACAAAAAGAAAGAAAATCATCAAGCCACCAGAAATAAGTGTTGCCTTCATTTCCTGAATGCCACCCATTTTTTGTTTGAGCGAAAGCAACAATGGGATTGAACCAATTATATCGATTACAGCAAAAAGAGTAAAACTGACAGTTAATATTTCGTCGAATGTCATGGTAGCTAAAGTGATTTAATCAATTGTGTTGATTAAAGTTAGTTAGATTTATCTTATTGACATCAATCTACGAATCTCATATCCGCAAACCAATTACATAATTACGCCCTCTTGTGTTGAAGCCAAGCACTTCTTGATACCTAGCATTCAGTATATTTTTCAATGAGAAATAAATACTGGCTTTTTTTCCAAGTTTATATTGAAAGAAAAAATCAGTCGTTTGAAATGCTTTCAATGCTATAGATGGTGCCTGAAATTGTGGCTCAAAGCGTTTTCCTGCAATGCGTTTTGCAAGCGACACATATATTTTCTTATTAACCTGAAATCCCATAGATCCATTTATGCTGTGTTTTGGTATGCGAAACAGGTTAGGAAAACTAGTATCTCCTTTTATGGTATAAGAATATGTGTTCGCATCAAATTCATAGTTTGCTGTGTTAACAGTACCTTTTGTGTAGGTATAATTGAGCGATAAATTGATTTTAGAATTGGAATAACCTGTTTCAACTTCAATTCCATTGTCTTTTTGTGCAGCATAATTAAAATATTTATACGTTGAATAGCTATAATCAATTCCATTATTTATTTTTCTATTGAAATAAACAACCCTTGCAGATGTATTTTTTATGCCAAGAAATTGAATACTAAATTCGGAGGTTACAGAGGTTTCTGGTTTCAGGCTTTTTTCACCTGCATATCCATCATATAATTGATAGAGTGTTGGGGCCTTGAATGCTGATGAGATGTTCAGTGAAAACTTGAACTGCTTGTTCAGTACATAAGACGGGTTTAGTGTATAGGTGAAATTATTTCCGAACCTACTGTGGTTATTGACCCTTATTCCAGCTTCCAAATTGAGGTTCTTTTTGCCGTTGTAGACCATTGACCCAAAGAAACTCCCAATAGTTATTTTAGTGGAATCGGATGAGAGCGTTGAACTGTAGTCGCCATACTCACTTACTGAAAAATAGTATTGGTCTGTATTCTGCCACCTGTAATCAAATCCCGTGTAAAGTTGTAGTGTTGGATCAAGTTTAAATACTCCAAATATTTCTGAGAAATAAGATCTTCCCACAAAGTCAGATTGTATGTATTTAGCAAATCCATTCAGGTCTGTAGAGTCATCAAGGTAATTTCGTTCGTTGTTATTAATGCTGAAATTTGAGTGAAGGCTCCCAATGCTTATTTTTCTTGAAAGGGATGCTCTCAATTGTAGATTGGAATTGTCTACTTTAGAATCTTTTGCATCTTGATAGCCAGTTTGATCTAGTTGGTTTTTATACTTGCTTAATTGTGCTGAAGTTGACCAATCCCATTTCATGCCTTGTATTGAGCCTATCTCTGCACGAAATACTCGCTGATTGATTCCGTCTTTGTCAAATGATTTTATGTTTCCTGTATCAATGGCCGATGAAAAACCTTTTGAGGTAAGCTGATGAAACATCCCTTTGTATTGAATGCGATTAAGTTTTCCATACACGCCCATGTCCACTTGACTAGTTTGATAGCTTCCCCCAGCAATATGAAGACTTGTAGCAGTTTTTTTTGTACCGGTTTTTTTTGTGATGATATTTATGACACCTGCAACAGCATCTGATCCATAAATGGTTGATTGTCCCCCTTTGAGAATTTCAATCCTTTCTACTTCACCAAGTGGTATGAAGTTTAGGTCGAATGTAGATCGAATCGTTGATGCATCTGTTGCAGGACTCCCATCAATTAAGATGAGTGCATTACCTGTACCTGCGCCTCTTATGTAGATATCAGGATTGGTACCGGGTGCATTATTCGCGCCAATAACACTTATACCGGCTTGTCTGCTTAGTAGTTCTGCTAGGTTTACGTTGGGCGTTTTTTCAATTTGTTCTCTTGTAATTACTGTGAGAATTTTACCCGTGTTGATCTGTTTTTGTGGGAAGCGATTGGCTGTAACAACAATTTCCTCAAGTGATTTTGACAAGGAGTCCGTTTGGCTGAAAGCATTAACAGCATAGAGCAAGGCAACTAAGAATGAAATTTTTTTGGTCATAGTGTTGGTTTTTAACTATGAACCTTCGGATCTGAACAGAAATGAATAGCTGTTATACAGTTTCAACATCTCCGGCTTTTCTCCCGAAAGCTCGTGATAAAATTTGCATCAGGCAGGTCTTCTGGCTTTACTTCATTTCTTAACCTTCCCGTGTGAACAGTGGTGTTGTGAAAGAAATGTTCTGCACAATGCAGAAAGTATTTACAGCTACGGGGATAGCGCCGGGATTAAACCGGACTTCCCTTTTAATGAATATCCCTAAAGGGATGATTCAACCAAATGCATGGCGAAGATGAATTGAATATGTATATGTTCCTGTATTTTTTTTCAACAAGATGTTGAAAAAGGCGGAAAAGCTAAATGGAGGTTTTTTTGTTCGGATTGTTTTTCATGACCAAATAAAGACCAATAATAGGTGTAAAAACAAGTGACCATACGAAGCCTAATCTAAAGCCAAGTTTGTTTTGTCTGCTGATAATTCCAACTGTAATGGAACCGAATATATAGAGTGCACATACTGCAAGAAAAAGTGCAGTGACTGCTGTAAATGAATCGTCTTCTAACAACATGTTTAAGGTTTAATTTTGTGAATTGGTCAGCTCATGCTAATGGCTGTCCATGAGAGCAAGATATTGTTTAGAATAAAAAACATGAACATAAAGAGTGTTATCAAATTATTAAGTCTCCTCTCTACAGAATCTATTTTTCCATCCTTGAAAATTACACTTGGTAAAATAGCCAGTAACGACATCATTATGATGATGATGATCATACAAGATGTATTGATTATTTCTGCTAGTGTATAATTGTTGGTTGGTGGTAATTTTTGCGCAAGGATATAGTTTGCTCCTGCCGTGGTGAAAAGAGCACCGACAGTATACCTGCTAGGATCGGTTGTAAAAGGTGCAATGAACGTAACCAACACAGCAATAAACATGATAATAAAAAGTTTTATTATCACCGAAAGGCCACCTTTGTAAATACGAAGTGACATTCTTAATTGTGAGAAGTCGACTTTGTAACCGGGATCTAACTTTGGATTTCCCCTGGCCGATTTGTAGGCATGTGGTTTCTCTATTAATTTCACACCTGATTCTTTTTCGTAACCATTGATATTCACCCTAGAACTGACTTTAGAGTCGACTGTATCCGGTACAAATACAAGTTTTGTTCTGTCTAGCCATTTATGTTCAATAGGGATAATTAGATCGTGTTGGTCGATGGGGTAAAGGGATACATCAAAAAATTGGGTATTTTTTGCTTTTACAAAATATTGTAAATAAGCTATATCTTTTTTTGTATCATACACTTCATCAATAACATTTGCTTTGATGATGTCCCCGTTAATGATTGAAAAAGGCAATTCATCATTATGGGTTTTATCTAGCTTGCCTATAAAATCAGTTTCACTAGGTTTCCATGAGAACCAGAGATAAAATTCATATGTCCAGCTAGATTGTTTGATATCTAAATCTTCAATTCTTTCTAGATAAGCACCTATTTTAACCTTTTTTGTATTAGGTCCAACCTCGTATTTTTCTGGTTTGGTTTTTCCAGGATCAGGGGCTTTGGGATCCATGGTGTTAATCATGTTAAGATTCACAGTTCTGGCCATTTCTTTGACTTTACTGGTCAATTCAACGGTTGTGTAAATCCCAACAACTGTTATTAATGCTAAAATAGCGAATAGAATATAATGCGATATGGGTCTTTTCTCTTTCATTTAGTGTTGACTTAAATGCTCATTAATACTTTTGATCAAATCTTTTCCAAGTTCTTTTAACAAAAGCATTTGAGCCTTATTAGATGATTGATTGCCATTGGCACTGGAAACCCAAAACACAAACTCGTTTATAGAGCTTGGGCTTGTTGCAAACAAAGGAACATTTGTATCCAAGGGTTTAATGGAATATTTATAGTTTTTGTATTCATTTGCATTGAGCATATTACTTAATACATCAGCTTTAAATATTTTTGATGCGGCAATTCTATATTGAATGAGAATATGTTCCTCTGTATCGTTGAGTTTATATATCTTTTCTTTTACATAATGATATTTATTAATCTGCTCTATAATTTTTTTACTTTTTATCATGCTATATCCTCCTGAGTTCTGCAACTGCATAACGGCGCCTTCCGATGCAGAGAATACCTCTCTTGATGTCATTACCCGTGCGCAGTAATAAATATCTTTTGTGCTCTCGTTAATATTTTTTGCAGTAATTAGGGTTATAAGCTTTTTGGCAAGCACTTCTTTTTCTGATTTGTTCGTGATGGATTTGTCAAGGTTAACGGTATCCATACTGAGGTCGTTTGCCATGGCTATGAGTGTTTCCCTTTCCATATTTCTCTCAACATTTTCATTGGCATATTCTTCTCTATAATTTTCTCCAATCGCACCCAATAGAACTGCCAAAAAAAGCATCAGAAATTGTAGAAAATATTCTTTAAATGGATTTGGCCCCTTTTTTTGTTGTGACATCGTATAAAATTAATATTTGCCTGCTAACCTCGACATTGAAAATAAAATGGTAACAAAAAATTAATGAACTGATTAATTACGAATTGTATTATCTGCATTATTTTTCGTGCATGAGATTGATTTTCAAAGCGTTTTCTTTAGTTGTCTTTTTGAGTTTTCCTATCCTACTTTTTTCACAGTCTCTTGGATGTTGGAATAGCCTTAACTTGAATTTTTATGATGGAAAAAAATGGTCCTTTGCCTCAGAAGTGCAGCTAAGATCGTTGCAGTTTTATAAAAACTATAACTACCATGAGTATAAAGGTATTTTAACATATAAATTCGTGCCAAACCTTCAAACTTCTTTTGTTTTTGGACGGTATACTACGTTTAGCAGTGGTGAAAAAACATTTCAATCGCCAAAGCTTGCAGAAGAATTCAGGGTTGCTCTTCAACTCGGATTAAAAAATAATATTGGTAAGTTTCAAGTTGATCATCGCTATCGTTTTGAAAAAAGGTATTATACAAATGGAAATAGGGGTATCAGGGTTCGTTATCGTGTAGGTATATCAATACCCTTGGATGAAAAAAAGTTGACCAGCTTGAGTGCATCTAATGAATTTCTAATTGCGATCAATTCGGGCTCTGCTATAATTCGCTATGATAAAAATCGAATCAACGTTGGTGTAACAAGAAAACTCAGTAGCTTGGTCTCTATGCAGTTGGGTTATCTTAGTCAATATGACAGTAAATCTGCGGATGAGCCAGGGAACAACTTTTTTGTTTATTCCCTTTTTTTAAACATGTCAAAGTTGTCTCTTAATAGGACGCATCATTCCGAAAATTAGATTTTTCAGGAAATCTTGTCACCTGTTGACCTCAATTTAAAAAAAGAGTTAACTTCCGCAGATGACTTCCTCTTCAAAAAAACAGCTTAACCTTTTTGACCTAACCATGATCGTTATCGGTTTGGTGATCGGCATGGGTATTTTTAGGACAGCCTCAGATTCTGCACGTGCAGCCATTACGCCAAATGTATTTTTTATCAGTTGGGTAGTAGGTGGTTTCATTGCATTGTGCGGAGCACTAACTTATGCCGAGATCGGTTCGCGCTATCCCATTACAGGTGGTTATTATAAGATCTTTGCTACTTGTTACCATCCTTCAATTGCATTTGCAATAAATTGTATCATACTCATTTCCAATGCCGCTTCACTTTCAGGCGTTGCATTGATTGGCAGCGAATACATTTGCGAGATCATCTTTTCGAATACTCCTTCTGATTTGATCAAGTCACTGGTTGCCATGTCTGCCATCGTCCTTTTTTATGGAATTAATTTACTTGGACTTCGTATGAGTTCAACCACACAAAATATCTTGATGTTGATCAAGATATCTATGATACTGCTTATCGTTGCTGCTATTTTTTTTCCTTCAACAGCAACTTCAAATCTTTCATTTGTGCCAACTGGTGAATTCACTGTGATGGATTATATTAAATCCTTCGGCATGGCATTGGTGGCTGTTTCATTTACCTATGGCGGATACCAGCAAACAATCAACTTTGGCGAGGAAGTGAAGAATCCCCAAAAAAACCTGCCCCGCGGAATTTTTATTGGCATCGTTGTGATCATCTTACTTTACCTCTCTGTTAGTTTCGCCTATTATAAGGTGATTGGATTTGAAGAACTGAAAAATGCAAAAGGTATTGCAGCGATTGTTGCTGAAAGGATGTTTGGTCCTACTGGTCGCTTCGCTTTCTCCATTTTATTGTTCATCGCTGTTCTTGCCTATGTTAATGTATTGTTGTTAAGTAATCCCCGTGTGATGTTCGCAATGAGTGAAGATGGTATTCTGCCAAAGGCATTCAGCAAAAAGGATGAAAAGAGAGATGTGTTAACTGTAAGCCTCACCGTTTATGCATTGCTAAGTGTAGTAGTATTATTTTTTGCAGATACTTTCGACAAGATTTTGAGTTTTACTATTTTTCTTGATTCTATTGGGATGGCATTTTCTGCAGCAACAATTTTTATCATCAGAAAAAAAACAAGTCACCTCGACAAGAGCCAGATTTATTCAATGAAGTTTTTCCCGATTATGCCAGTTATTTTCATATTGGCATATCTTTTTGTAGCTACAAGCATTGCAATTGATAAGCCCGAAACAGCCATTACAGCTACTGCAGTCCTAGCGGGATTTCTCATTCTTTATTTTATTACCAACAAGCGCAAAAAACCTGCCTGATAAATATGGATATTTCTTATATCATCAATCACCTTGGCGAAGAAAATGAAAATTATTTCAATGCAATCGCTCCACCAATTATACAAACCAGCAATTTCAGTTTCCCAACTGTAAATGAAATGCGCAAGGCCTTTGAGGATGAAATGGGTGGATATCTTTATAGTAGGGGACTAAACCCAACTGTTGATATCCTAAGAAAAAAATTAGCTGCATTGGATGGTGCTGAAGATGCATTGGTGTTTAACAGCGGTGCCGCTGCCATTTTTGCTGGAGTATTAAGCAATGTTAAGTCGGGCGATCATATTTTATCTGTTCACCATCCTTATTCATGGGCATTGCATATGTTTGATAAGATACTTCCGCGCTTTGGTGTTACTGTAACATATGCAGATGGTTCAGACACTGAAGCCTTCCTTTCAAATGCTCAATCCAATACTACATTTATTTATTTGGAATCTCCCAATAGCTGGTGGCTAGACATACAGGATTTAAAAGCAATTGCAAGCTTTGCAAGGTCAAGGGGAATTATCACAATGATAGATAATAGCTATTGCACTCCATTGTATCAAAAGCCCATTGAAATGGGAATTGATTTGGCAATGCAAACGGCTACAAAATATATCGGAGGACATTCAGATACACTCGGTGGTGTATTGAGCGGCTCCTCATCTACGATGCGAAAAATTTTTGAAAGTGAATACCTCTGCGTGGGTTCTGGAATTCAGCCTTTCAATGCATGGTTATTACTTAGGGGACTTCGTACATTGCCCGCACGTATTGATCGCATAACTGCTTCAACAATAAAAGTCCTTGAGTATATCAAGTCGGTTAAGCAAATAGAGTCTTTTATTTTTCCACTGGATCCTTCATTTTCTCAATATGAACTTGCCTCAAAACAGATGTCCGGCGCCTGCGGATTGATTAGTTTCTATATGAAAGCGCATAAAATTGAAGAAATTGAGCAATTCTGTAATAGCTTAAAATCCTTTAGGATGGCAGTAAGCTGGGGTGGACATGAATCATTAATCATTCCTAAATGTGCTGGTATCCCCGTAAATGATTTTAATCCCGAAAACCCAGCCCATCGCATGTTGAGGCTTTATGTTGGTTTGGAAGACCCAGATTTTCTTATTAAAGACCTTCAACAGGCTTTTGAAAGCATTTGATGTTGTAAGCGGTCGCTTGAACTGACGAACGATTTTGATAATCCCTTTTTTGGTTGAATCTTTGCAGTGAATTTCAGGATGTTCCTGAAACAATCATGTTTTAATTATTTGCTATGAGATTGTTGGTATTGGGTAGTTTTTTTTTCGTTGCTTTTTTAGGTCAGGTAAATGCACAAGAAGACCGATGGGATCTTCAACGATGCATCGAATTTGGAATGAAAAACAACATAAATGTGTTGCAGGCAAAGCTTCAGGCAGAGCAGTCTAAGATAAGTTATGACCAGTCAAGACTTCAGCAACTACCAACTCTTGGTTATGGTGCTTCACATGGATTTTCATTTGGACGAACGCTTGACCGAACAACGAACGTATTTACAAGTCGTTCTGCCATGTTTGAGCAAATGAACCTGCAATCGAATGTGCTTCTTTTCAATTTCAATGGCCGCAAAAATACAGTTGAAGCTAACAAATTTACCTTGATGGCTGATGAAGCAACCATTGAGAAAACAGCCAATGATATCGGACTGAACATCGCTCAATTATATTTGCGTGCCTTACTCAGTTATGAACAAGCAGAGATCAGTAGGATAGTCCTTAATCAAACAAAAGCACAGTATCTTAATACAAGAAAATTAGTTGATGCTGGAAGTTTGCCTGAACTAAACGCAGCTGAATTAGAGGCTACACTTGCAAGGGACAGCGCAACATTGGTGCAGGCATTGTCGCAAGCTTCATTAGATAAGTTATCATTGAAGTCATTGTTAAACCTTCCTGCAGACAGGCCATTTGAGTTGGTTATTCCCTCTGTAGATATGATTCCAGTAGATAATATTCTTGAAATCTATCCCGATGCGGTCTATGAAATAGCATTAAAGTCACAACCTCAAATAAAGGTCAACGATCTAAGAAGAACTGCAGCTGAAAAAGCACAACTTGCTGCCTCTGCACAGATGAAGCCATCTTTGTCATCGTTCGGACAGTTGAGCTCAAATTTTAATCAGTTTCTAAAAAAGCCAACAGGATTCAGTCTCACTGGTGAGCAGCAAACAGGATCTTATGTAAAGCAAGGTATTGTTCAATTGCCTGTTTATTCACAAGGGGTTGAAGTAAATTTTAAGCAAAGAAATTTCAGTGAATATTGGGATGGCTATGGAAAACAGCTCCGTGATCAATTTGGTCAAGGTATTGGCCTTTCACTTAATATACCCATTTTCAATGGTGGTCAAGCCAGGGCTAATTTCCAGCGATCAAAGTTGGATATTAAAAGAGCAGAATTGGTTATTGAAAGAGATAAGCTTCAACTAAAGCAAGATATATACACTGCGTATTATAGTGCAACTGGTGCATATCAAACTTTTATGGCAAGGCAAAAATCTGTTGAAACCGCACAGCGATCATTTGAATTGGCATCAAAACGATATGAATTGGGTGTGATGCAAACCATCGAATGGCTTACCAATCAAAACAACCTAACCCGTGCCAAAATAGATAAAGTAGTTTCACAATATGAATTCGTGTTTAGAATGAAAGTGCTGGAATTTTATAAGGGTCAGGGTTTGAGGTTATAATTATTATCAATAAAAGACAAACGTTTTACAATGAATAAAAAATGGATTTGGATTATTTCGGGCATTGCTGCATTGGTAATCTTATTGCTAGTCTTGAAAAAGGTGGGCGTAATTGGAAAGGAAGAAGGCACAAAAGTATCCACAGAAAAAGTTAGCCTCAAAGACATAACCGAGATTGTTACTGCAAGTGGTAAAGTGTATCCTGAAATTGAATTGAAAATCAGTCCAGATATCTCAGGCGAGATTGTTCAGCTCACTGTGAAAGAAGGGGATAGTGTATCAAAGGGTCAGTTGTTGGCAATGGTTTATGCAGATATTTATGCAACACAGCGTGATCAAGCTGCAGCAGGTGTTAATCAGCAGTTGGCTCAAGTTGAAAATGCTTCAGCCTCATTGGCTGCAGTCAAAGCCAGAATGGAACAGGCGGATCGTCAATACCAGCGTCAAAAGCAACTATATCAAGAGAAGGTTATTTCAAAGTTGGAATTTGAACAGGCTGAAAATACATATCAAACAACCAAGGCGGATTACAATGCTGCATTGCAAATAATAAAAAGTGGGAAAGCAGGCGTTGAAAGTGCCAGGGCAAGTTTAAATCGTGCTAACAAGGATTTAGGAAGAACAAGTATTATGGCTCCTATGAACGGCATTGTTTCAATGTTGAATGTAAAGAAAGGGGAGCGTGTTGTAGGAAACTCAATGATGGCTGGAACAGAAATCATGCGTATTGCAGACATGCGTATCATTGAAGTAAGAGTTGATGTTGGGGAAAACGATATTCCCAAAGTTAATATTGGAGATACTGCACTCGTTGAAGTTGATGCCTACACAAAAAGAAAGTTCAAAGGCATTGTCACGCAGATATCCAGTACGAATCGTGGCGTTGGCGGTACAACTATGACAACTTCTTCGGATGTTACAAATTACGAGGTTCGAATCAGGTTGATGCCTGAATCTTATGCTGATCTCATTGATCCATCAACGTCAAAAAAATTTCCATTCAGGCCAGGGATGAGTGCAAATGCTGACATTCAAACCAATACACATAGCACGGTGTTGGCCATACCGATTAATGCTGTTACAACCCGCGATCGTAGCGATACAGCTGCTGTTGGCAAAGAGAATAAAAAGCAGGAAGCAAAAGCCGACAAAAAAGATCAGCCAATTGAAGGAGATGAACCGGTGAAGAATATTGATGATCTTGATGAAGTTGTTTTTGTATTACAAACTGATGGAACTGTACGCAGGGCTAAAGTAAAAACCGATATTCAAGACCTAAATTATATTGAAATTATTGATGGCCTGAAAGACGGTGATGAAGTTGTTGTTGGCCCTTACGCAACTGTAAGTAAATTATTAAGAACAGGAATGAAAGTGAAAGTTGTTCCGAAGGAAGAGTTGTTTGAGGTTAAGAAGTGATTTCAGATATCAGACGTCAGAATTCAGGAGTCAGTTTTCTATTCTCTGTATCCTGACGTCTGACATCTGACGTCTGATATCTTCTCCCTACCTTTACCCTCATGAATTTCGGAATCTT
>CAMBGO010000036.1 GCA_945866165.1 Chitinophaga pinensis
CCTTTTCATCAATGTTTTCCATGGTGATCTTGCATTTTTTTCTGAAAGGCATCGGCCAATATGAATTAAATGCACTTCCGGGATTTACTGTTACAGGCAATGAATTCAAATGAGCATATTGCCCCCATCCCATTCCAAAGAAATCACCAACAGGCACCTCTACAGAAGGAGTTTCTTCTCCATCCCAATAAAAACGTAGAATTGAATAGCGCCAATTTCCAGTAGGAGTCATCCAAATATGCTGAATAGACCCTGAACTGTCAATCTCTGCTACAGTATAGGTTGTTTTAGATTTGATCACTACACTCGGACTAACCTTCCAACCCAGTCCCAAATCCCTTGATGCCCTAGAGCCTGTTCCAGAAGTTGCCATACCTCCCTTTCCTTTTTCACCATTGAAATTTTCTGGTGAGATGGATCTTGACCTTGCATTGGATAACCTGAATATGTTGCTCAGGTCATTTTCAATTCCGTTATTTGCCTTTTGTGCTTGGATGCCCAAGCCAAGCAATATTGCTAGGAGAAGAATAGAAAGTACTTTCATATCAGTTGGTTTATGTTATTATGAATTTACGACAATTTTATTCCAGGCTTAACCAACTTTTCCAGATTACTTGCCAACAAATCAGTTCCCGGTTCCCTGCCTGCCGGCAGGCAGGGATTCCAGGCGAGGCTACTTCTCTCCCCATCACCGTCTCTCGAAGAGGACGGTGATGAATGATTTTTCTAAAAAATTTCTAACCCAACTTCACAGCATCCTTGTCCCCTGCGGGAGACAGGGATGGAAAGTCAACTCACTTATGCAGCAGACGCTAGTAAATGAAGAATAATAGAGTATTTTTTGAAGATTGGTAATTCAATAAAATTAAATTATCAAAGGAGCTTGTTTTCAATCAACATCACTTGCAGGTTTTTCTTAACAGTCTGACTCTTTTCTTGTGAAAGTTGAAAATTTCCAAG
The DNA here is from genome assembly GCA_945866165.1 of Chitinophaga pinensis. Classification (GTDB taxonomy): domain Bacteria; phylum Bacteroidota; class Bacteroidia; order Chitinophagales; family Chitinophagaceae; genus Pollutibacter. The sequence goes on from CAMBGO010000036.1 coordinate 961, forward strand.
AATAATATCAATATCACCATCAGCATCTGGATCCCCGATATCCATTACAAGCCAGTTAGCAAAAGGAAGTCCCAAATCAGAAGCTTTAAAACTTCCATCAGCCTGCTGCTGGAAATATAAAAATGATGCTGGTTTTTTTCCACTGGAAAAAAATGCAATCATGGCCATATCCATGTCACCATCCATATCAAAATCTGCAGCCAACGTTTTTGTAGCGCCATAAACAGGATAGAAAAAAATTTCTTTATATATACCCTGCCCTTGATTTTTATAAATATGGACACCATGAAAATATTTATCAAACATTGAATAATCAGCATTGTCGCCATTTGTGATGATCATATCTTCCAACCCATCCTTGTCCATATCCTTTACTTCCAAATAACTACTTCCGTTGATTGAGCTGAACTCTAATATTACCTTGGTTGAAAAATTTCCATTACCCTTGTTTATAAATTCAACCACTTGCTCCTTGCCTTGTGCAAAAAGAATATACATATCCATCAACCCATCTGTATTGATGTCACGCAGAATAATATTTCGTGCACCAGATTGAACATATATTATACTTTTTTTACCAGAGTGTCCATCATATAAAACTATTTCGCCTGTCTCAAACCCAAATTCAGCAACAACAATATCTTTGAAGTCATCGTTGTTAAAATCTGCACGCTTAAATTCTACTGGCCGGTGCAAAGAGTCAAGTAAATTATTTCCATTATTTTTTTTGAAGTTGAAATCATATAGCCGGCCTTTCTTTTCTTCCGTAGGATACATATCGCCAATTGCCAATAGAAAAACAGATTCCTCTTTTGATGCATCTACGATGGGACTGGGAGTTCGTATTTTATGCTGAATCTTCATTTGCATATCATAAAACTCCAGTTCATTATTTTTATTTCCAACCCATATTTGGTTTTCAGTTGGCATAAATTTCACCATGGTGGTTACACCAAATTCACTATTGGGGGAAAGGATTTCATGCACGGTAAATTTATGATCAATCTCAACCAAGGGTGCGGGAGTTTTTTGAGGCAGAGGAACTTCAGGAGAATTAAGTGAATAATATGCTACAATTTTTTTCCAATCATTTGCAGCAATTAAAGGCACTTCAGGATAAATACCCAACTTACACAAGTCATCAAACTGCTTAAACGACATTCTATTCAACACTACATTTCGATCACCAATTCCCAAGCGCAATCCCATTTCAGGCAAAATGCCTTCTTCCCATACTTTTTTTGGAGCTAGCGAAGGCTCAGGTTTTATATGACAAGATCCGCAATATTGATTTGCAAGCTGCTCACCGGTGGATTTGTTATTAATATCATTACAACTTATGAATATCAAAAACAGTAAAAAAAATACTACCCGCTTTTTTAAATTCATGAAAATATAATTCAATTGCATATAGATTGAAGATAACAACAATTAGCAATTCATCTCTATTGCATTAAGCTGTATTTAGCTAATTTAAAAAATTTAACCTTTGGTGATAACAACTTGAAATCAAGTGAGTTTTTAAGCTCAAAAGGATACAAAAATGATTAAAATTGAAAATAAATTTATATATTTAAAAGGCTAATTACAATATAATTACACATTAAAAACTCTCCCATGGAAAGAAGAAAATTTGTCCAAGCTGCAAGCATTCTGCCAGCCCTTGGTTTCACAGATATAACTAAAAAAGAAAAGAGTAAAGATACCATCGCTCCAAAGATCAAGCTTAGCGTCTCGAGTTATTCATACTGGCATTTCAAAGGAGATAAATATCCAATTGAAAAAGTAATAGATCAAGCCGCATTATTGGGACTGGAAGGAATTGACGTGCTGCATCGTCAAATGGAAAGCGAAGAAAATGCTTATCTCCAAAAGCTCAAAAAACATGCTTTCCTCAATGGCATATCCATGACTTGCCTCTCTATTCACCAGGGATTTGTAACGCCTGATAAAGCTGAATTGAAAACGCATATAGACCATACAAATCATTGTATTGAGCTAGCCTATAAAATGGGAATACCCTGTATGAGGCTGAATACAGGAAGGTGGAACACAATAAAATCATTTGATGACTTAATGAAGAATCGTGGTATCGAACCAATACTTCCTGGTTATACAGAGGATGATGGTTATAAATGGTGTGTGGATGGCATTCAACAATGTCTTAAAAAAGCGGAAGAGTGTGGAATTTTATTGGCATTGGAAAATCACTGGGGACTTGGTTCTACTCCAGAAGGAATGCTAAAGTTACATGATATGGTAAATTCACCTTGGCTTGGTTTGTTGATGGATACTGGTAATTTCCTCGAAGACCCATATGATAAATTGGAGAAAATTGCCTCAAAAACAAGCTTTGTTCAGGCAAAAACATATTATGGTGGTGGAGAGTGGTATTCTCTTGAATTGAATTACCCTAGAATAATCGAGATCTTGAAAAAAGTAAATTATCAAGGTTATATTTCAATTGAATTTGAAGGCAAGGAAGATCCTCATACAGGAGTGAGAAAAAGTGTGGAGCTGCTTAGAAAAGCGCTGTCGGCATGATATATGAATTTAATGATAGATTCTATTGTCATGAAAAAAATAATTAATTTCTGTCCAACAGGGACCCAAACAACCAAATCAAATTCACTTGCACCAATACAAGTGAATGAAATCATTGATGACGTATTAAAGTGTGCTGAAGTTGGCATCACTATTGCACATTTGCATGCAAGGGATGTAGAAGGAAAAAATACCTACAAAAAAGAATACTTTCAAAAAATCATTGAGGGAATAAAAAAATACCAACCCGATTTACTGATTAGCGCCTCATTGAGTGGCAGGTATTTTCAAGAGAAGAGTTTAAGAACTGAAGTGCTAAGTCTTAACCCTGATTTTGGATCATTAACCATGTCATCTTTGAATTTTCTTACATCGGCCTCAATAAATGACCCAGAGACCATCCTATGGCTTATCAAAGAAATGGACGCGCACGGTGTCATCCCTGAAATAGAGTGTTTTGATGCAGGCATGTTAAATTACGTAAATTACCTTGTAGCATCGGGCACCCTGAAAAAGCCCTTGTATATTAATGTGATTTTAGGTAACATGTTTAATGCAGATGCTGACCCATCTTCAATTTCTAATATCCAAAAACATATACCAGTTGATTGTATTTGTTGTTATGGAGGGATAGGGAAACAACAGCTGAAAGCCAATGTGATTGGGCTACTCGAAGCAGACGGAGTGAGAGTAGGATTAGAAGACAATTTTTATTACCAAGAGAAAACAAAGGCAACAAATATAGATCTTGTGAAAAGGATCCATCGGATAGCAACTGAATTAAATTTCGAAATCATGGATTCAAAAACCCTCAGAACCTTAGGATATGGAAATCAAATCTCTTAATGTTCTGGGAATAAGTGAACCGACTATTACCATGTTGCAAGACAACCTGGAATCGAACAATATGTTTCCGGCGTTGTACATACTCAATAATTTAATGAAGGTCGATTTTTTGCCATATGAAAATCCACTCTTTAATATACATATTAAATCACATGTTGATGAGCTAGACACTTCCAATCCATATTTTTTGGGAGTAAATAAGCCAAATAATAAAATCACAGTTTTCAATGAAATGAACATTGCAGTTGAACGATTTACTTCAATTGCACATAAAACTTTAGCTATTTCATCAACTAGCAAGCTCGGCAAAGGTGTTCACATCAATAGCCTCGTATCGATTGCGGCCTTTTCAATTATAGAAGATTTTGTATCAATCAATCGAAACTGCTCTATTGGACATCATAGTTCGATCGGAAAATTTACTACTGTGAATCCTGGAGCTAATATGGCAGGATTTGTGAAAATTGGTCAAGGATGTTTGATCGGTATGGGCGTAAATATTATAGATGGAATTGAAATTGGCTCTAATTCGATAATAGGTGCTGGCTCTGTTGTAACAAAAAATATTCCTGATAACGTTATAGCGTACGGAAATCCATGTAAAATCATAAGAAGCAATGAAACATAATCCTTATAAGATCGTTCAAATGTTTGAAGAAGAGGTAGCTGAATATACAGGCGCACCTTTTGCAGTTTCAATTGACTCTTGCACAAATGCATTATTTCTATGCTGTCATTATTTGAAGGTAAAAAATGTGACTATACCTAAAGAAACATACTTATCTGTACCACAGTCAATCATTCACGCTGGAGGAAGTATTCAATTTGAAAACCAGCAATGGAAAGGCATCTATCAACTCAAACCCTATCCGATCTATGATGCTGCAAAAAGGTTCACTAGCAATATGTATATACAAGGCACATATATGTGCCTGTCATTTCATATAAAAAAACACCTAAAAATTGGCAAAGGCGGAATGATACTTTGTGATGATCCAGCAGCAGTTGAGTGGTTCAAAAAAGCCCGCTATGAAGGAAGGAGTGAAAAAAACTATGCAACAGATAATATAAATTCAATGGGCTGGAACATGTATATGACACCTCTGGAAGCAGCAATGGGACTAATGCTTATGCAAAATATTCCGGCAACAAATCTTGATTTAGATGAAACATATCAAGACCTTACAAAATTTGATCTGTTTAAATAAATGCTTCACATCGTAACACTTGCATATCGTTTTGAATTACTATCTAAAGTATACGCCTCTATTCCTAAACATGATGATATTCGATGGCACCTGTCAATTGCAAAAGAGAGGGGGCTTCCAACAGATGGTTTTTTAAAAAATGATAACAGAATCATTGTTCATCTGATTGACTGCAAAGACAATGACTTTGTCAGCAAGCGAAATGCGGCATTTGAAAAAATACACGATGGATATTTCTATCTCTTGGACGACGATACTATTTTTTTGAATGAGACATATGAAGTATACCAACACTACAAAGCAATGAATTTTCGAGGCATGATAGTTGGCGATAGAATTTTCAGATTTAGAAAATATAAAGGTGAAATAGAGAGAGCACCCTTTCCAACTGAAAATCCAGCCACTACATTTATAGATACAGGTATGGCAATTGCTTCCGCAGATGTTTTAAGATCTGTTAAATGGGAATGGGCACCTGACAATGGCGGTTGTTCAAGAGACCAACTCTTCTGGACTAATTGCTTCAAGTATTTTGGTAAAGACAATATAGTGTTTTGCAACAGGGTCATTTCATATTACAACTATTCAGCTCCAATATTCCTTTTGAAAAGAAAAATATTTAACAGAAATATTGAGCTGAAAGTCTACAATCCAAATACTGCTTATATCATTGATTTTTTTGCAAAAAAAATAAAATGGATACTCAAATGATAATTAATTGTCCATTGAATTATCAAATAAATATCTTCTAGGTTCATTAACATTGACAAGATCAATATGATTTAATTTTAAATGCTCATTTTGAGTATTTATTCAAAATTTATAAAAAAAGCATAAAAGAAATCCACCCCCTAAAGTCTTACATATTTAAAACGAAAATTTCTTTATTTCTTTAATCTACAAAAAATATGATGCGAATCATATTGGAAATACTTTTTGGGTTATTATGATTACTAAGAGTAATTCATTGACTGTACTATTGATAATAATTCTTATTTTAGTGATATGAATGATATTATAACCATACAACTATCAATTCTCTCCTTCCTCAGGAGTGCCTGTGCCAATATTCCATAGTCTATACTCTCTTAAAAAAATAATCTAGTAATTATATTTATCACCATTAACTTTTCAAATCATGAAAAGAATTGCCGTTATCGGTCTAGGTAAAGTGGGTTCCCTTGTTGGAACCTTTCTCAGCAAACAATTTGAAGTAACAGGTCTCGATCAAAAAAAACCTTCAGAACCCCTTTCATTTAACTCCATTGAAGGAAATATAAATAACGATGCTTTTTTAACTGACTTTCTTTCCAAGAATGACGCCGTTGTTTCTTGTCTGCCCTACAATATGAACCTACCTGTTGCAAAGGCAGCTCACCAACTGGGCATACACTACTTCGACCTAACAGAAGATGTAGCCACTACGAATGCTATCAGGGAAATGTCTAAGACTTCCAAAGGGGTGATGGCTCCACAATGCGGACTGGCACCTGGTTATATCGGTATCATTGGCGCCAACCTTTATAAGAAATTTACCAAATTGCGTGATGTTGAATTGCGCGTTGGTGCACTCCCACTCTATCCCAATGGATTGCTTGGATACTCATTCACATGGAGTCCAGCTGGCGTGATCAACGAATACATCAATGATGCAGAGGTCATTCACAATGGACAACGAAAAATGGTTCCTTCGTTAGATGGTATTGAAATGATTAACATCGGAGGACAAGAATTTGAAGCCTTTTCAACCAGTGGCGGACTCGGCACCATGTGTGAAACACTCGCAGGTAAAGTTGATACCCTGAATTACAAAACCATTCGATACAGAGGTCATGCTAAACTCATGCGGTTTCTTTTATATGAATTGATCCTAAAAGAAAAAAGAGAAATGGTTGAAGAGATTCTTACCGAAGCAAAACCAGCCGTAAAAGAAGATGTAGTATATGTTTATGCTGCAGTTGAAGGATGGAAAGCAGACCAGATCTACAGAGAAGAATTCTACGCTGCCTATCATCCCATTATGGTTGATGGCAAGGAATGGAGGGCCATCTCATGGACCACAGCAGCTTCCGTTGCCGCTGTAGTGGAAATGGTAGCCAACAAAACACTACCTGATAAAGGATTCATTAAACAGGAAGAAATTCCATTGGATAAATTCACACAAACAAAAACAGGTGAACTTTTCTTACTGAATGGAACCAACTTTAAGAATGCATAAGAATTTACTATAATTATCTATATTACTGTAAAATAATACAGCTCTAAATTTGATTGCCATGGTCAGAAAATTGTTACTCGCCATTTGCCTCATCATATCATCATTTTGTTTTTCTCAAACACCTTCACTTCATCCATTTAAAAACCTAGCATTCCGGTTTATTGGTCCCGATGGAAACCGGGCCATTGCAGTAGTTGGTGAACCTGGAAATCCATTGGTATCATATGTTGGTGCAGCCTCGGGTGGAATTTTTAAAACAATTGATGGGGGCATCAACTGGAAACCAATCTTTGATGAAATGGACAATTCATCCATCGGCGCCTTGGCCATTGCAGATGGAAACCACAACCATGTATGGGCTGGTACTGGAGAAACTTTTCTAATTCGCCCAGCACACGCCAACGGAAATGGAATTTATAAATCCACTGATGCAGGAAAGACATGGAAAAACATGGGACTCAAAGAAACGGTTCGGATCAGCAAGGTGATCGTTGATAATAGAGATACAAATACAATATATGTTGCTGCGCTTGGTCATGCAAACGGACCACAACAAGAACGTGGTGTCTACAAAACAACTGATGGTGGACTTACTTGGAATAGAATGTTGTTTGTTGATGAAAATACAGGTTGTAGCGACCTATCCATCAACCCCAAAGACCCTAACAACCTTGTAGCAGCGATGTGGCAGGTTGATATCAAAACATGGAACCTTAATAGTGGCGGTCCTGGCAGTGGATTCTACCGAACAAAAGATGGAGGCAAAACATGGCAACCCATGAAGAATGGATTGCCGGGAGGAAAGGAACATCCTATTGGAAAAACATCTATTGATATCGCACAAAGCAATCCTTCAACATTATACGCACTGATTGAAGACAAGGCACCAGGACTGTATAAATCAATTGATGGAGGCGATAGCTGGAAGCTAATGTATGAGAGCAACTCCATGTCGCAACGTGCACCCTACTATACCAGGGTTCGCGTTTCATCACAAGACGAAAACAAACTGTATACTATTTGCGTAACCATCATGGAATCAACTGATGGTGGTAAAACTTTCAACGGAAATGGTAATTACAAACCTGGTGGAGACAACCATGATATATGGTTCGATCCCAAAAACGCAAACCGCATCATGGTGGCACATGATGGTTGTATGAACATGACATCTACAGGAGGTAAATCATGGCAAAATATAAACCTACCCATTGCACAAATGTATCATGTGGCTGTTGATGACATGATTCCATATCACGTAATGGGAAATAGACAAGATGGATACTCCTATAGAACTTCCGCAATTAGCATGCAAGGCTCCATACCACTTGGTCTCTGGGAAGGAGTTGGCGGATGCGAAAGTGGTTTTGCACAACCCGATCCATTCAATAATAATATCATTTGGTCTGGATGCTATGATGGTGGTCTCGACGTTACTGATATGCGTACAGGATTATCACATGATGTTCGTGCATGGCCTGAATCAGGCTATGGATGGGCTCCTGCTGATATGAAGTTCCGGTGGCATTGGAATTTTCCTATGGTTGTTTCAAAACACGAAAAAGGAGCTGTATTTATTGGCAGTCAATTCGTTCATAAAACAACGGATGCTGGAATGAGTTGGAAACTCATCAGTCCGGATTTAACGACCAACACAAAATCACATCAACAGAATTCAGGTGGAATGAATTCAGATAACCTGATGACCTTTGATGGATGTACATTATTTGCAATAGCAGAATCACCTGTACAGAAAGGAGTGTTGTGGACTGGCAGCAACGATGGACAGGTAAACGTTACGACCGATGGAGGAATCAATTGGAAAAATGTAACATCCAATATTAAAGCCATTGCACCATGGGGAACCATTCGCAGCATTGATGCTTCTAATTTTGATGCAGGAACTGCTTACATAAGCATTGTATATCAGCAGTTGGGAGATTTCAAGCCTTATGTTTTCAAGACAGCTGATTTTGGAAAAACATGGATTGAAATTGGCAAAACAATTCCAGCATCAAATAGCTCATTTGTGCATTGTATCAAAGAAGATCCAAGTCAGAAAGGATTGCTGTTTGCAGGAACCGACAATGGATTGTATGTTAGTCCAGACGATGGAAAGCAGTGGATGCAAATTAAAAACAACCTTCCCCCTGCACCAATTTATTACCTCGCCATTCAAAAGAATTTCAAAGACCTTGCCATTGCAACCTATGGAAGGGGCTTCTATATTTTAGATGACATTACCCCCATTCGCGAATGGTCAAAAAATATTTCCAATAATAAAGTCAAGTTATATCCAATCAGGAATGCATATAGGTTCAACATGAAGACTGGCATACATACTGAGTCAAGTATGTCTACTGGAAACAACCCACCTTATGGAGCAAGTATTAATTATTTTTTACCGGAGGAATCAGCTTCAAAGCCTGAGATTTTTATTTTAAATGAACGAGGAGATACGATTCAACATATAAAAGGTACTGGAGATAAAGGAGTAAACCGGGTTTGGTGGAATCTTGCTCATGATGAAATCAAGTTACCATATCTTAAGACAAAGCCGGATGGAAAAGAGTTTGTAAAACTTGATTCATTGGGCAACAGAAATATGTTTATTTACGACCTTGATATTGCACCAGGATTGGAAGCGCCAAGGGTTAAACCCGGAAACTATACTGTTGTGCTGAAAGCAGGTAATGAAATACAAAAGTCAAATTTACTAGTGATTAAAGATCCAAATTCAGGCTCAAGTGAATTAAATATCAATGCGCAATATATATTTGGTAGAGGACTTTATGATGAAATAAAACATTGTCTTGCCTTGGTTGAAAAAATGGAAATAAAAAGAGCGAATTTAATTTCCAATGCATCTCCCACATCAATTAATGTAGAAAAAAAGATACTTGAACTTGAAAGCAGGTTAATTGACGTTCACCAAACAGGTGCGAGAATGGATATCTTCAGAAATCCTGCAAGGGTTTTTGAAAGGTTGCTAAGTATCGGAAAAGAGAGCATTGCAAACGGTGCGGATTTTCCTCCAACATCACAACATAAAATGGTCTTCGCATTATTGAAAGAGGAATTGAAGAAAGTAGAACAAGAATATATTCTACTGATGAAGTAGTTTATTATTGTTCATTTTTCAATTCAACAATCATTTCAATTTCTACAGCAAAGTTATTTGGCAATGCGTTTACGCCCACTGCAGACCTTGCATGTCTACCCCTATCGCCAAATACATCCACCATTAAATTGGAGAAGCCATTCATGACAAGAGGTTGTTGTATAAAATCAGGTGTAGAATTAACTAGGCCCAATACTTTTACAATACGCTTCACCCTATTGAGATCTCCTATTGCAACTTTTAATGTAGAAAGCAATGAAATACCAGTAAGCCTTGCTGCAGCCTGTCCCTCTTCAACGACGAGGTCACTACCCAATTTTCCGATTACATAACCACCACCTAACTTATCGGGTCCATGTCCTGAAAGAAAAACTAAATTCCCTGTTTGAACATACTTCACATAATTGGCAATAGGTGCTGAGGGCTTAATCAAATTGATTCCAAGATTTTTAATACGTTCTTCTGCATCAACTTCTTTTTCAACTTTACGGAATTGAATACAAACGGGCATTTCGACTTGTATATCTTTTTTTGTATCAGTCATCATTCCGCTTTGTGTATCAAATGAAAACACCTGAATCTTGCTCTCATCCTGACTTGCAACCAATACATATTTCCCAGTAGGGTCAAAACTGAAATTCCGAGGGGTTTTAGCAACCGGTTGATGATATATTTTTTTCAAGGTTCCATTATCCAATATGTTGAATACAGTAATCTCATTGCTTGTAATTCTATTAGAAGTTAATAGCCATTTCCCATCTGGAGAGATATGTATATCTGCGCTTGCGTTATCCCCTTTTATTTTATCGGTATCGATACTTTGTGTTCTTTCAAATTTATCTCCAATGATTTTGAACACATCAATCCTGCTTTTAAGTTCATTAAGCAGGTAGGCCATGGTACCTATTTGATTGAACACCATGTGACGTGGACCACTACCTGATTCAATTTTTATTGTTGTACTTTTTTCATCCAATGTTCCGTCTGCATAGATTTTGTGGCGATGAATTTCATCTGTACCCAAATCATTTACATATAAAAAAATTTGATCAGGAGAAAGAACAACTTGATGAGCGTGTGACGATGATTGTCTGGATTTATTGATACTTGATCCAGAGTATTTAATATGCTGTGATAAAGGAAGAATTTTCCCGTGGTCTGTTTTAAAAACACTTACACTGCCACCTGTATAATTGGCAGTATAAACAGTAGCACTGGCTTCCCTATAAAGAACAAAACAAGGGTGAGCTCCAATGGTTTTTTCAGCACCTGTCAATTCAAATTGATTATTAGTCCCCAATGTAAAAGATGAAACTGTAGCCTTGTCTGATCCGTTTTCAGAAACAGCATACAAGCTCTTTCCATCAGAAGGAATAGCAAGATAGGATGCGTTGCTGCTGTTGCGGTTATACAATTTAGTGGAGTTAGCACTTTTGGTATTAAAATCAAATACTTCTATTCCAGGATTACCATTTTTTGTATAAGATCCAATAATCAATTCGTATGAGGTGTCGGTAACAAGGGCGCCCAAAAATGTGTTTAAGCTGAGAAGCAAAGTGGCAATCATAAATAATATTTTAATTTAAAAACTGGAATAGCAATCATATAAAATTCAACATATAGTGCTTTAAAAATAAAAATTAAATGACTCCCCTTCCCGACAATCTCGCTTCGCTCGATATCGGGATGAAACACCTGGACAGGAGGGGTGCCGAGTTCGATGAACGAAGTGAGTCGGACGAGGCGGGGTGGTGGATTTAAACAAAAGGAGAAAAATAAAATTTTTATCATTACTACTCTTTTATTTTATTTTATCTATTCAATCACTTTCCATTTATCCACCACCCCCGACACTCATTCGTTTGTGCCTTTGGCACAAACTCATTCATGTCACCCCTCCTGTCCAGGAGGGGAATTAAATATAATTTTAAAAACTCAACACATTCAATCTGAGGCTACTTTTTCATCCCCTTGATCCATTCTCTTATCAGCTCAACACCTTCATTGTGCACAAGAGACCTACTCAATTCTGGCATCATTACACCCGGATCAGTCGATTTCATACGATGAAGCAAAATACTTTCATCTGGCTTACCTGGAAGGATATCATACTTCAAATCGCCAGAAGCCCTTCCTGCAGCAATGGGGGTTTTATAAAAGCCATAAGCAGTTTTATCTGTATTCTTCCAATCAAGATAAAGTCCGGAAGTCTGAGCTTGACCTGCTTTATTATGACAATGCGCACAATTAATGTCTAAGTATGCCCTAGCTCGCATATCAATATCAATTGAGGGATCTGTATAGTTAGCAAGCGTGGGAATTTCATCAACATTTGAAGGAAGCATATTGAGTATTCCTTGCTTAGCCCATTGAGATAACTGATTATCATTTTCGCCGTTATATGCAATAGTTCCATTCAGCTGTCTTGCTGATGGACCAATAGGAGTCATACTTCCATTTCGTTCATGACAACTTTTACACTGGTTCATATTGGGTACAGAATAAGATAATTGTTTACGTTCTCCGTTTTGATTTTTAAATGAAACCTCGGTTGAGCCACCTGCTACTTCAAGGTAAGCCTCAGTCTGTTCTTCATTCCAAATATAAGGCAAGGATTTCCATCCGTCCTCTTCATGTAGCAAAACGCGGGTTTCAATTAAGCGTCTCCCCTTGGCTTCATTTCGTTCATCATTTAAATAGTAAAATGTTTTTATGATGGATGTTCCTACTGGAAATTGAAAAACAGAGTCAGGATTATAGTTAACTATGTTGCCTGCTGGAAGATGAACAAATCGGAGCTTGCGTGCATAATCAGAAAAGAGAGGTGAATTCAATTCATAATAGTAAACTCTGTCTCCTGGAATTTGTTCCTTGACATTTCCTTTAAAAAAAGCATAATCAGATAGCTTTCCATTATAAGCTTTTTGGGAGTTCGGCAAATTGAATGTCATAGAAATATTCACTATGACGAAAACAATGGAAATAGAAAAAAAGAATACTTTTTTCATTCAAGACTATCTTTCTGTAAATGATACTGATTTTAGAGAAGTCAATTCACAATCGTGCTTACTGATATCCCTTGAAATATTTTTGAACATGTGTTCAACATCAATATTTGCAAATGTTTGATTCTTGTTGTTCCGAATACAAATTCGATTTGGACCACTTAATGTTCCATCTTTGGAGCGCATGAATGGATTAGCCAATCCATCATAAACAATATGCGGAAGATTCCTGCCAAATTTCAGTTTAAATCTATACATCAAACCAAACCTGCCCTGCATCGGAGCTCTTCGTTTTTTACGCTCGAAATTATTTTCGTGGATATTGATAGCAGTAGGAAATGGATTGTATTGACTGTCTTTAATCTTAATTTCAGTCATGAAATAACTAATGATACCAACACCCATCGTTCTGTTATTGATAATTTCATTATTAAAAATCTCCACATTGCTTGTAGCCAATATCAACATTCCAGTGCCTCTTGGAACTTTCGCAACAATATTTCCTTTTGGAGCAAAATTGGAGAAATTATTCTCGATAATTTTATTGTTGAATACACGAGTATAACCGCCTTTCTTTACAACTAGGTCAGGCAGGTCAAATACCAGTATGCCTCCGGTATTCCCAAATGCGGTGTTGTTGAATACATCTGCATAAAGTGAATTCTCAATTTCGATTCCAGCTACATTGTGATTCGCAATTGAATTTTTTACAAT
>CAMBGO010000037.1 GCA_945866165.1 Chitinophaga pinensis
ATTTTTTTAAGATGAGATATCTCATATGAATTTCTATAACGTATGAAATGCTTTACAATCATACCAAGTTCATCACGTGTTGAAAATTTAGAAACAATGGGTGAACTACTTATATGATCATATAAAAGGTGTTCTTGGGATACGAATAAATTATTCTCTCGTTGTAATTTTGCACTAAACATTAGACCGAATTCCAAAAACCCTTTATCGATTTCAAGAAATTCTGCAATACTTTTTATGAGCACTTTAGGATCATCAATTGATGTTTTTTTAGATTTATCAACATATCTTATATATGCTGATATTAATTGCTGAATTGCTACACTTGATTTTCCAAGTATGCCACTGTTTTTTACATGCATCAATTCCTTAATAACATCACGGGGAATTTGATTCAATAGTTGTTCAGGTATTTCTTTTTTTTCCTGATTGATTACCAATTCCCAATCTTCATCATCCTCTAATTCTTGATCAGTTGAAGTTTTTTTACCTGGTGCATTTTCATAAAGCTGCTCAATAATTGCTACGAATTTGGTTTCGCCTGATTTTTTATTTTTTCTAGGCTTGATTATTTTAACAACTATCTTAAGAAGTTCAGTATAACGTATATTATAACGCAATGCCATTCGTTTGAAGTGCATTCGCATAAATGCTTCGCTATTTAAATTATTCAGATTTTGTTGAATAAATATTTCAAGTGTTACTTCATTTACAGACTTTTGAACCCTTATATTCGTTTGGTTTATTGGTTTTAAAACCTCTTCTGCAGGTAGATATAATTCATTAATCCACTGAAATAGCTCCTTTTTATCTGGTGCAATTTTTATAAAAAAAGCACTTATGCTTTCTTGTGAAACTTGATTTAAGAAACGTTGACGTATTCTTGGATTTCGAGCATGATACCTCAGTAATATGGCTAATTGACCTACATCGGTTCTTACCAAATAATCGAAGATTGAAGTAATGGAATTAAAACCACCTTTAATATTTCTATTTAGTGTATATCCGTGTTGCAAAAAATGTACGAATTCCTCTCCAAATTCATTGTCATAATAAGTAGATATGACTTCATCAGATTGCTTTCGGATATCTGTTATTTTAATATCAGCTTTAGGTGGGGTTGAGGCAGGTTTTACTATTTCCCTGATCATTTTTTCAATGCCATATCGGTCACTGTAACTATCTTCTAAAATATCTCTTATACTTTCAGTTACTCCTTTCTTTCGTCGTACTGATTTTGCTGAGCTAAACAACGCATCGATGATATTTGACTTTATACGTGCAGTAACAACATCGTTTCCAATAATAACTCCTTGCCGAGCAACAATTTCAAGTATGGCCTTCACCATTGATTGCTGAGGTACTTTAAAATTTGAACCTTGTGTAGAAACCCATCGTGCAATAAGCATTTCAAGATCTAAATTGAATAAAAGCCTTTTGTATTGAACAGGATTTTTTAATGCCTGTTGCCATATCGACTTCGTTTGATAGCTGCGGGTATAAAAAAATCTTGTGAACTCCTTCTTGAGATTGCCCGACCTGGTTGACACCCACCACGGGGTGTTACCATTTTTGATAAAAAAATCGAAGACCGTTTTATTTCTTGTCTGACGATCAACAATACGTATCTGCTCAGGAAAATTTTTTATTTTATCCTCAAGCATTCGCTGAAAAGAAGAAATGAAAGCTGATTTAATTGAATTCTTCAAATTACGGGTATCCAATTTACCCAAATCGATATCAAGTCTATCGATAACGATGTCCTGATCTTTTATATTATACTGATCAAGTACCTCTTCAATATGAGCACCTAGTTCATTCTTAAAAAGACCTTCTATTATTTGACATACCTCTTTAAACTTTTTTTGGTCGCCAATTTTTATTTTAAAAATTTGCTTTTGGATGATGTGGGTATTCTTCATCACATGCCAGCATTATTTTTAAGTTGTTCGAGGATTTGTGTTAATTGAACAGAAAGAATATCTATATCCTTTAGATCACCACTTTCTTGTGATTTTAGATGAAGCCATTTACCAAAAATCTCTTCAAACTTTGATAGTTTTTCCGGATCGAGCAAATATATATTTGCATTAAAGTGTGCAGGTATGTTTTCCGAAACAATACTTTTGAAAAGTGTTATAAAATCTTGATTTTGAAATCTTGTCGGCCAAGAGGGAAGAATAAAACTTATTTCATTTGAATAATTGAATTCCGCTGGCACTTCTTTCATGTTAAGATCAGTAGAAGTAATTTCAAGCACCTGAGTTAACATTAACTCTCTATTGTTTATCCTTGTAAGATATATAACTGCATTTTCAAGTGCTTTTTCAGCACCGGGTCTGGAATTAAACTCCTTTTTCAATTTTGCTACAGGCTGCATATTGGAATCATAAAGCAACACCTTAAATGTAATATTATTGTCTTCGGATATTACACTGAAATTTTCTGACCTTGAACCCAGCAATGGAATTTCATCTGAAATAATATTTTGTTCGGAAAGAGAACCTGGGAAATATCCAGTAAGGAAAATTTGTCCAGATTCATCCAAAATATTGAATGTGAAAAAAATCGGTTCCAACGGCCTTAGTAAAATATGTTCAATCATATGGAAACCTTCACAATTGGTATTCAATTCAAAAATGCGATTTTTGAATTTCTCAACCAAGTGTTCGCAATTTTCCAAATTCGAATGCTCATAAATAACTAGTTCGTTGGAAGAGTCAACTCCCTTGAACAATACACTGTATAATTGATTTCCTGAATTAATGTTTTTAACAATCCTTAAAAATTTAGGATTTGTAGCATTGGAAAAAAGGTGTGAGATAAATGAAATATGCTGTTTCGGAAAGTGCAACTCATTATCAGAATATGAATTAGGAGAAAGTCTTTTTACAATTATTTGCACATTGCCTTCCCCTTGAATTGAATCTTCATACCAATTTTCCTGGCTATCAGAATTTTTCTTTATGCCTACCCATTCCAACAATGGTCTTACCAGTGATCTTTTTTGCAAATGCAAAATATTCAGCGTAAGACCTATTTTTAATTCAAGTTTTGAAAAATTATCAGTGTCCCAAATCTTTGTACTCTTATAATTAAATGCTGTATTTCTTGAAGTTGATAATTGTATAATGTTTTTTAGAAAGCGGACCTTTGTGTCAATGATCCCCTTCTCAATATGCTGTCGGCTTTGCGCGTTACCTTGCATCGCATATTTTTTCAATGCATCTCCATCTATGTATTCACTGAACCTAGCCAAAAGATGATCAAGCGCCCTGTTCATCCTTGTATAATAGTTTGTATCTTGATTTGAAATGGTCTTCAGATACTCCTTAAAACT
Organism: Chitinophaga pinensis; assembly: GCA_945866165.1. Lineage (GTDB taxonomy): Bacteria > Bacteroidota > Bacteroidia > Chitinophagales > Chitinophagaceae > Pollutibacter. The sequence goes on from CAMBGO010000037.1 coordinate 3,341, forward strand.
ATCAGGATCACCAAAAATTATTTCTTCAAATAATGGTATTCCGTCAGGGTATTGTGTATAATAGGTTTCACCTTCGAGATTATTTATTGAAAACAATTCTCTTAAATGTGTCAACTGCGCAAGATGGTTTGCAATGAACTGCTCGAAAAAAGATAAATATCCTCTTAGCTGCACAGATTTTGCCTTACGTTCATTCGAATCATTTCTAGGTATCTGTGAATTTCTTCCTAAGCCATAGGCTATTGGAAAATCATCATGAATGGCATAGTGTTTCTCTATTTCCTTTGGAAGGAAACGACCCCTGGGTAGGTTATCTTTATAATTTATTTTTCCAAGGTAATTATTTCGCTTAGCAGCTAAGTCAAAGTCGATTAACTGTTGCGTTGTAATTGGATCAATATCCAATTCAATATTGTTTTTGAAAATCTGAATACCATCGGGTGTATCTGAATCAACACCTGCATATTCAATGATAGGATAACTTTCATTATCAAATATTATTTGATCTTCATGAACCGGAATGCCTTTTTTAAGGACTTTGAGATTTACAACATTCTTAACTCCCTCAACTTTATTTATAATATCCTTGATTCTTGAAACAAATAATGTATCAGATTTTGGCCTCAGGTTCTCTGTTGGAATATAACCATGAATGGGTTTGGGACCTGAGAATACTTCGTCGGTATCTTTTCCTTCTTGAATCAATTCAAACGGATCCTGTGATGTTATTTCTGGGTTGATATAGTCATCAATTTCTGAATATATTTTAGCCATCACATATTCACCTACAGCATCTACGTCAATATTAATTTTCCCAATAATCGTTAATGGAATCTCATTTAAAAGTTTTAGCCTTACAAGGTCATTACCAATATTTCTATTTTGATGGAAAAGAGAAGCTACCTCATTCTGTAATGCAGCCCTTTTTTGATCATCAAGCTCCTCTCTACTTTGTATTAAAATTTCAAACAACCCCTTGTAGCCATAGGGATCATTTTGAATCGGATTCACCCAGGCATTCTTTACCATCTTGATGCGATCAATTATCATCTTCCTATAATCCAATTCAGTATATGGATCTATTGGAAAAGCCTCATGTGGAGCAAATAATAAATTGTTTTGTACACTATCAAATTTATCAACATTTAGAAAAAACAGGTCTTCAATCGGAAGATTTGTTCTGTAAGAAAGATCCATCAGGGCATACACAAGGTATTCCAGTATTGTAACCCCTGGATCATGATAGTTATAATCAGTCCAGATATCACCAGAATATTTTTGTGTTAGTTCAATTCCCTTTTCTAGCAGTTCATCGAACCGCAAACCAACATTACTGTACTCCTTTTTTGAAATCGAATTTGCCAAAATTATTTTTTTATACGCTACGCCAATAAGCCGGTAACCTGAAACTGAATAGGATAAGGTTGCCCGGTTTTTTCATCTGTTCCAAAATGGGTGGCAGTTTTTACCTGCAATGAATAATTGTACAATTCTCCAGACCACCTGAATTTAAGCCTATTAAAAAAATTTCCATAATAGGCATCAGTTTTTTTGATCTTTCCAAATGAACGCATTCCTCCAAAAGTGTTGATTGCAATTGCATGTGCAATTGCATATTTACCACTTCCTTTCCTACCATCAATTTTTGCCATGATCTCAAATGCAGATGGCTTCTCTAATTTCTTAATAATATCATGCCATTTGCCATCGCCAGCTACTTCACCTTGTAGCAGACTACCTACACGATTTGTCATGGCAATAGTACCATTAACATCGAGGTTATACCGTGGGTTTGCAACACCTAAACCAATATTGCCTCCATCTTTAAGAACTAGACGCGGCCCGTGATTTGATTCTTGAAATGCAATGCCAGGAATATCATTGTCATTAAGTGTAACAAACCACTCTGGATCTTTTTTTTGAAGATTCATGTAGAATGACAACAGCCTATTCGAATAACCAACAGGCGACAACCTGAATCCACTGTCTACGCCCCGATCAATACCATCATCAACAATATTGATTGTTGAATCAATCAAATCAGAAAATTGCTGCTCTGTTGGCGCATTTCCTTTTTTGAAAGAATTTCTTAACGTCTGTCTGTTTAGCAATGCCATATTAATTAGATTTTGAGGGTAAACCAAAAATCATTTTGCTCTTCTTGTTTTTCAATTGGAATAAGATTCCTAATTCTGTCTGCCTTTTCTTTTTCACTAAAATCTCCACCTACAACCAGATTGGTTCCAATGATGAGGTCTTCAAGACTCGTCGTCTCTGGAGGGTAATAAGTATTTTCTTCAATTACTTCAATGCTGTTATGAGGGAATGGAACCAATATAGACCAGGGATTTCCATAAACTATATCATCAGCATCTTCACCAGCTTTTGCAGAATCCTTCATTTGGTATTTACCATCATCATCAATCTGCATATGAATCACTGAAAACCCTGTTATGAATGAAACGTATGGTCTGTTTTGAATAAAATCAAGTATATCAGATCTTTTAAAAACCCGACCATCCATGGCGGTATCAGGCTCTCCATAAAACCAAGGACATATATAATACAACAAATCCTTATACAACAACTTCAATGTTGTACCTATCTCTTTTGAAGTAAGTCTGATTTTACACTTGATCCAAATGTATTCGTATGTTGGATTTCTTACAATGATATCTGCAAATGGTGTTGCGATTTCTTTTATAAAATTTTCAATTTTATGTACTTCTCCAGGATTCAATAGAGGTTGATAAAATAAAGAAGAAGGATTGATTTTGGGCAAGGCAACTATAACAATTTGCCCAGTAGTAACATCAGATTCATAACCCAAATGACCAAATGATTTTACAATGGACAACCAATCAAATTTTCTTAAAATCATTTTCTCTATATCCCAATTTGTAATAGCCCTGTTCTTATGCCTCAATATCTCACTTACCCTTAGATTAAACTCCATTTGATTTTCTTCCAAACGTCCTTCAGTTGTAGGAAGTGGTTGTATAACATCCAATACGCCGGGTATAACTGTTTCCAATGCTTGTGCACTATTTTCAGGCAATGAAACAGGATGGTCAGGATCATTTTCATTTAATATATATCTTGCTGAGGCAGCGTTCGGATATATGTTCCTGATTCGACTCACCAATTCTGCTTTTTGATTCGCTGATGCAGCAATCCAAAATAAACCATTTGGTAAAATTTGATTGTTGCTAGAAATATCAATGGGCAATTCAATTGATATGATACCTGAATTAATCAACCCATTTGTTTCATCAAAAAGAATGTGTTCTGGTTTAAATTTTTTCCAAGAATTATTTGTTAAATATGACCATTGAATTTCTGGTCCCTTTCCATAACTCCATTTAGCATTTCTTTCAAGTTCGAAAAGTAAGCATATTGCATCCTTTGGATTCACTTTATCCAATCCAATGAACAAAGATCCTTCCATGTCAAAGTATGGGACCAATTTAATATTGTTAGCCTTTCCTTCATTGAATACTACCTGCTTTCCAAATGGATATAGGTGAATGAATGTATTCTTTGCATTGGGTTCGTTCTTGAAAGAACGCGAACCTGAAAATATCAAACTGGTTGATGCAGTATAATTGATAAATACTCCATTTGCTTGAGGGGTAAATGGATCCCTTGGAAATTCAAAAGTTACATCAGGTGGTGATTTAACTGCTTTGATTTGTGTTGACCTGGTTAATGTGTCATTGTATACTTGAGAAAAAACTTCATACCCAAATCCTATTGAAGGAGAATCAAGTTCTAATTTTATGTAACCAAGCTCCATCTTATTATTGAAGTTTTCAAAATCTTCAACTTTTAACGAAGGGTTGTTTCTTATCTTCAATAAATTCAGATCGATTTTATCTATAAATCTATTTTTATCTATTCTTGCACTTTCTGGCTCCATCGAAAACATGTCAACAATTTGCCCTGGTTCCGTTTCCTTTGGATAAAAACGATGGTCAGATAATGCACTAATTCTCAGTTTGAAAGAATCATTTTCTATTGCGTAAGGATAACCTCTATAATATCCACTGATTCCACTATCATCCGTGGGCAAACCATGATATTCCCATCCGATTTGCAAGGAATCAATTTTTTTTGCAAAAATTTCGTCATTGCCTATTAGCAAATACGAACCTTTTTTGGGACTAGCCCCGAGGAAATCAAATGGCGCAGAAGCATCCAATGCTCCGTTGTTACTATTCAGAAATAAATTCTTGAGTTCCTCAACCTTAACCTCAATTTGTATCTCTTCAAGATCAAGGAAATGTAAATGCGAATATGGATGATATGCATTTGAACCAATTAGGTTGATGCGCAATGTTGGATGTGTTTGTTCCAACCCACCCATGTGAATTTCCTCATCATAAAAAGTAAATGCAGGTGCCGATTTGCCTAAGGTGAACCTAAGTGAAAATTGTTTCAAGTCCCACTGAGCCGGAGGAACAAATGTAAAATTATTTATTTTTTCCCACCCTTCTGGACCAGTATATTCTAAGGAAATTGAATCTGAAAACACAGAATAAAAAACCTCTTCAGGTTTTACTCTTCTAGTATTGGATATATCAATTAAAACTGTAGTGAGATAATGGAATGAACTTTCAGTAAAATTAAAAATAACATTCACTTCTCTTTCTCCAGCATTCAGTCGAAATGTTGGGGATGATAGTGCAAATCCAATTTGAGCATTTGCCATTGTCCGTTCCTCTTCAGTAAGAAAACGTTGCTCTTCCCCCAATGAACTCCAACTCACACTATTACCATTAGCGTTTATATTGGGATTCGAATATATTCCTGAAACCATTTGGAATTTGGTGTTTTGATCCACCAATGGATTCCTAGATACAAACAATGTCTTGACGTCTTTCAATTCAGCTCTGTTGAGAATTGATTCTCGTTCAATTTTATATTCTACATCAAACCCCTCTGCATTTTGTCCTGCCAATATCTTAGTACCCTCTGGAATCATTATCAACTCATCAGTCTCGTTGATGTTAAAATAACATAACATTTTATCGGCAATCCTAGAACGTTTTTTCTGACCAAGCACATCTTCAAAATAAAACTTCAATTGTCTTTCTGGAATTTTATTTATATCTCCTTGTACATTCTTATATAGCTGGAGGAAGGTCAACATCAATCCAATATGTGGTTGATGAGATGCATTGTTTTCAAGTGAGTTCTTCAATAAACCATTTGCTCTCACAATAAGCAATGACATGGTTTTGTAGATTGGTTTTAGAATCAACATCAATTGCTTCAAACCATAATTTAGTGGATCTGAATTTTTGATGCTTGCAAAGAGATCAACGGTTTGGTTGATTTGTTCTTTTTTCCAAAGTCTAATAAAATCACTTTCATTTAAATTAAAAAATTGCTTTCCATCTGGTTGGAGTGTGCCATTTGCAATAGCACGTAACTTTTGGTAATACCCTGCGCCTGTATATTCTATAGCAGCATTTAATTCAATTTCAAGTCTAGTGCTATCCCTGTTTTTATTAAACCTTGATGATAATGCATACCAACCATTCAGGGTTTTTAGCAGTTGAATATTTATGTTGTACAACTCTTGTATAAGATTCAACTTACCAACATTGGAATTTTGATTTTCGAATGAAATCAAAATACTAACACGTTTTTTTTCAATTTCTTCCAACGGATAGTTTTCCATTTCTGCCAATAAGAAAATTTCATCAGAGATGAAAAAATCATACCAATCCCCTTCCGGAATATTTTCCAAGTTGTGGAATCGAATCTGCTTAGAGAGTAAGTTTATGAACTTTAAGAAATCGCTGAATGATCGTTCGTCAGGAAGAAAATATGTTGGATCAAGTGCTTTAGTTGAAAGCCCTTGATGAAGATTTTTATTTGATGGAACAATACTCGGCATGTTATATTATTTTGGAATATGCGTTCCTTCTAAAATATAATATGGATAAACTATATTATCTCTTACATTATTAGATTGGATTTCATACTCAATTGCAAAAACCACAACTCCATCTCGTATGTTGCTGTTGTCAACTTTTACATTAATTACAATAATTCTTGGCTCATATGTTCTGATATCATTTTTCAAAACTTCGGCCAGATAGGCTAGGTTTTCACTTCGTCCTGAATCAAATATATGTTCTGTGATCAGGCTTCCATAACCTAGTCGCATCAGTCTTTCCCCTCTTGATGTATTTAAATAAATTTGTAGGCTTTCTTTAATATCAGCCTCATCACTAACCATGGTAACCTCTCCCATAGTCTTATTGAAAACTGGGGGGAATGCCCAACCTGTACCTAAAAAAGATTTTTCCTTCTTCATTTTCAATTTAATTTATGTTAACCATTGAACCCTTGATGTTAACTGTGGCACTCGACTTTATTTCAGCACCTCCATTGGCGGTTGCGGTAAATTTAGCCTTGGCTTTTACTGCAACATTGTTGCCATCAAGAGTAACATCTGCAGTTGACGACTTAATAGTTATTGCTTTGGTACTGGTTAATTTTATTTCTTCCTTACTGTCTAAAGTAATACTTTTTTTACTGGATATGGCAATCCCTGAAGCAGAGGTTACAATCTTATTTCCATTCTGATCTTCTATTGTGATACCCTTATCTTTATCGGAAATAACAATCTTATTTTTACCTGGTGTTATTAGCGTTAAGATTTTATCCTTATCATTAAATTCCAGTGTCAATTTTTCTTTTGAAAGAATAGATTTGATTGAATTTTCTGCAGTGAATTTTTCTTTAGGGATGTTTTTACTGTTGTATAAGCTGCCCAGAACAATAGGATAACGAGGGTCTTCATTCATAAAACCAACTATGACTTCAGACTTCAACTCGGGAACAAAAAAACTACCTGCGCCATTGGTTGCATAAAACTGACTCAACGGTGCCCATAAACCATTTCCAGTTCCTTTTATAGATGGTATTTTAACTTGAATTCGATATTGAGTATCAGGATCTGCATCAATTTTTGTAACAATCCCTATGTGTAAACCTTTGATTGGTTCTATCCAACTATTGTTTTCATCTTTCAAGTCCTTATCAAACAAACTTTCTGGTAAACCAAATCCAACGGTGGTTACGTAAATGCCATCCCGAATATGGTGTTCAACCATAGAAGCGAAAACATCACCATTAAAAGTTGTACCAAATCCATCCAGGGTAACAATTGAGCCCAATTCAATTGAGGGAAACCCCCTAAATGAAACCTCACCACGAACACGTTTGAACCTAGATTCCAATAGAAGTGAATCAGCCAATTCTTTAACTTCTGTTGTGACAAGGGGTGTTTTTATTCCAAATGCAAGCTTTGTTGGACTAGCCACCTTACCCAAGGTACTTCCTGTAAGATTACCTGGCTTTGTAAGATTTGAAGGCTCGGAACCACTTTGCTTTACATCCACTTCTTTAAAATAATCCCAGCTTTGTGCTTCAATAGCTTGCAATTGAGTGGATGCATCAACCTCTCCCCTAAAACTCATTACATCATCACCATATTTTACTCCCAATGCGGCAGATCCTGTTACTGCAGGAGCCTTCACATTCAATTCATTTTGTGAGTTCAAAACAATAAGACCATTTGCTTTCGCCCTTTTGATCATGAAATCCCAATCTGTTATATCGTATTGAGACATGAATTTATGTTGGACCGTTGTTGCAGTTACTGTTTTTGTAAGTCCTGCAGTTGTTATAAGTGTTGTTATAATATCACTATCCTTTTTATTTTCATAAATTTCTGAATTGCGCTGAAAGGTCATTTTAGTGGCTTTATCTGCACATTCCAAAACAAGTAAACTCCTTGAAGTATAATTCAAGTAACCTTCCCTGATATCAATTTTGTGTTTTATAATAACGCCTTTGAAAACAACCGTATTAACTTGATCATAGCCCAAAGAAATTTCAACGTCCTTGCCTGGTGCAAAATTTGCCAACTCTGATTCCTCAAATTCGTTTTCCGCAGAATTACCAGCCATCAAGGTAACCTTTGCCTTGCAGATCTTGTTAACCTCATTCCAAACACTTATTTGCATAACACTATACTGCAACTTTGAATCAAGTTCTGCATTATTAAATTTCAGTGTATATGAAACAACTTTTTGAAGAGAATCATTCGGAGAGGCTGCCATGCGCGTTATTTTTCAAGGGGTGGAAATTCGAGCACGGATCCCGGTTTCAATGATCTAAAACTAGGAAGTTTATTATATTCAGCTATTCGAATGAAATATTTTGGATCATCATAAAATTGTTCGCACAAGGAAACGAGGGAATCGCCTTCTTTTATTTTTGGTATACGGGTAATATCAGGACTTCGAAATTCTCTTGTAATAACGGCTTCATCCACCTCCTCTTTTATCGACATACTAATTTTCGCCCGCAATGGTGATCCACTTCGATTGAATTTCAAAATTTTTGATTCAAACTTTGTTACATTACCTACCAATGTTATAGTTCCCCATTCCAACTTTACATAAGGTGGTCTATGTGAGTCACTGTTAGGCTTAATCGTAAGCTTCCGTAAATAAATCAATGAATCCTCAATAGAAGAACCTACAGACAAGGTTGAATATTGAGTAGGAGGAGCAAATGGAATGGCACCTGAATTATCAATAATAAAATCAAAAGAAATTGTGCGTGGGTTATATGTTTTGGGTTTTGCTTTAACAGATGTTCCCGATGCAGTAAGAGGTTGTTCCTCAGAATCACTGTCATCCCCATTCAATTCATAAGAAAGATCAAAGGTATCAGGATTGACAGGTAATTCATAAGAACCTATTGAACTGGAAGCACTTCCATTAGCAAATTTTGAATAACCAGTTATTGTTAAATTTACTATGCTCATTACAAGTTCCTCGATTTATTTAATTTCTCCATTACTTCACTAACACAGTCTTCAATTATCTGTTTCTTGATGGAGTGACTTAATTTTGTTACAACTTTATCTGCTGATTCAGCTAGTTTTTTGGCAGGTCCCTTACTGCTTTTTTCACTACTTCCCTCATCCGCTTGGGCTTGAATAACCATTTCCCTAATCTCAACTGCCATAATCGCAAATTTAATTAAATTCCATAGGACATTTTTGAATACTTTAATTCAATTGTTTCTATTGCAAGTTCCGATTTTGTTGCATTAAATTCGCTAACAGCCCATTTCACCGGAATAGCATTATAAAATGTCCATGACATAACAGGAATGAAATTATTTCCCATCAATGTAACAACAACATTTTTAACTTCTACACTTGTTTCCAAAGAATTTACATTTCTCAAACACCAATTTAGAATTTCAGACGTTAACGGTGCCAATCCTCTCTTCAACACTAGATTTGGGAACGTAACTGAATTAGGTATATAATAAATTTCATCATTCGATCCCAACGGTTTTAGTTCATCGTAAGATAATTCTGCTGAAATGCCACTGACCTCTTGAAAAAAAGTATCAGAAAATGGTGCAACGAATGCAGCAGCCAATGCTGCAGCTCTTGATGCAGCAAGTGACAAGGCTGACAATGTATCATTTGTAGAACCAAATAATTTGACTGGTGCTGCAAATGCAACACTGAATAAATAAGATGTGGGAGGATTTAACCTAAATGGAATCATATCATTAATTGACAAAAAAAAACACTTGAATTTTGCTATCAATTTGATAATTGCAAAATACAAATGCATTTAAATAATAGGAGCATTAGTAAAACTAATGCTCCTATTTGTTTGAAGACAAATATTAGGCAGCTTCGATCTTCAATCCCTCATGAACGAACACAATTGTTTCAATTGCGGCTTCGCTGCTTTGAGAGTTCATATCTGTTGAAGTGATCTGCTTAGGCCATGCATTTGTTAATGTCCATGTCATTTGTGGAGTTGTATTTTCATCAAGTAACCTGATTACAACTGTAAGCCTTTCATACGTATTCAAGCTTATTTTTGAAATCCAGTCATACAAACGATTGTCTGTAGTGAATACACCTTTCTTAAGGGTAATATCACTGTATTTCATTAGACCTGGCATTTTGATTACTGAATGTACTGGACTATTACCATGACGGTATTCGATAACGTCAGAATCTATATCCAATCCAGAAACTTCCTGGAACGCTAAGTCGGTAAAGTCACCAATATCAACTGAGAAGTAAAATTTGGGTAAGGGCCAAAACTGGTCTTGATCTGCGCCTGTTCCTGCTGTAGGTGCTGCCATTTTATAAAATTTTTAATTGTTTATAATTTCTTTAGATAAATTGCTGGTTATGATTTTTGTTGCTGTTGTTCAAATGTAATTACAATAAACTCAGCTGGTCTTGTGATAGCAACTTTAACAGTCATTTTCAAAACACCATCCAAAACATCATTTGCTGTCATGGTATTTCCTAGACCAATTGATACACTGAATGCATCATCTGGACTTTGACCAGCCAACAAACCAGATTGCCACTGATTCTGTAGGAAGTTTTGCACAGTCGCCTTTAAAGTAGACCATGTAGTAGCGTTGTTAGGTTCGAAAACATATGCCTCAGCTGCAAACTTAATGCTCTGCTCAAGGAATGTCATCGTCCTTCTAACACTGATGTATCTCCAGTCTTGGCTGTTTCCATCAAGTGTTCTTGCACCCCAAACCAATACACCTTTACCAGGGAAGCTTCTGATTGCATTGATAGCCTTACCACTCAATGGAAGGTTCAATTCCTCTTGGTTATCGCTGGTGATTGCTACTGTAGGAGCAACTACTGAACCAAGACTAACGTTGGCAGGAGCTTTTGCAACATTGATTGAATTATCAACCATTGCATAGATACCAGCCATACCTGGACTTGGAGGAAGCACGTTCAATGCATCTACGATATCTTTTAGAATACCATTCAATTTTGGACTGATGGTTTTCAAAGTTGATTGAACAGAAGAAATTTCAACAGCTGTTTTTGCAGTGCTGATCTTTGCGATCTCAGCTTTGATAGCCTCTGCGCGAGCTTCGTTAATGAAACCTGAAGCAAGATCACTATTTACTTCACCTGAAAGATTTTCAACTAAACCATCAAGATTTTCGATGTTTGTGAAGTCAACCTCAGAGGTACCAACAACTGTTGTTTTTACAAATGGATAGTATGCAGCACCCCACTGTAGGTGGTTTGATCCAACACCTTCTCTGAATTTGTTAGCAATATCTTCTTCATCCATGGTTCTCCTTTGATCACCATTGTAAACGTCTAAAATTGCAAACCTGTTCTTCATTTGGAAACCGCAATGTTG
>CAMBGO010000038.1 GCA_945866165.1 Chitinophaga pinensis
CCTTTTCTTTTACTTACATTCAATAGCAACACGGGAAGTAATACCAAATTGGTAAATGTTGCAACGAGCAAGGTGAATGAAGTTAGGAGACCCAATGCTTGGGTGCTACCAAAACCGCTAAACACAAAAATCACAAATCCGGCAATTAATACAAGTGATGTATACACAATGCTAATCCCTGTTTCTTTTATTGTTTGAAAAACAGTTTGGTTAACATCACCATGAAATCTAGGAAGTTCTTGTTTGTAATTTACAAGAAATCGAATTGTTATATCAATGGCTATTCCAAGTGCAACACTGAATACAAGTACTGTTGAAGGTTTAATGGCAATATTCAGCCATCCCATCAATCCTGCAGTCATGATCAAGGGGATCAGATTAGGAATTAATGAACAGACGAGTATTCTGAATGAACCGAAGAGGTAAAGCATGCACAATGAAATCAGCAGAAAGGCCCAAAAAATACTTTCTTTTAACCCTTGAATAATGAAACGGCTTCCTTCTAAAAAAGTAATGCTTGTTCCGGTAAAAGTGAGGTGAATTTTGCTTGTATCAAAAAATTCTGTTGCCCTCTGTTCTAAGCTATCAATTATTTCAGGCATTCTTTTGCTACCAACGTCAGCCATATTGATGCTTATTCTTGTTACCTGTTTATTGCTATCGATAAAAGCGGACATCAATTTTTGGAATGAACCTTCATTACTTCCTGAATCCTTTCCTGCTTTAAGGTAATCTGCCATGAATGCACCATCGAAGGCATTGGGCATGGAGTAATTATTGCTGTCACCATCATAAAATCCCTGACGGGCAAATTTGAGTCCCTCAGCAAGCGACAATGGTCTTGCCATGTATTTGCTTGCTGCAATCTCTTCACTAAATCTTGAAATTTGGTCAAATACTCCCAATGCTCTTGAACCAGCAATGCCATTTTTTCTTCCTGCATCTACTAAAATTTCCAATGGCATGATCCCCTTAAAATTTGCTTCAAAAAATTTCAGGTCTTCATATATCGGATCTTTTTTTGGAAGATCATCAACAATGAATGACTCTGTTTTAAGGCGCATAATACCTGCAAATGAAAGTATCATGGCTAAAACTGTTATCAAGTATATTAGTTTCTTGTGACTAAAAACCCATTGTTCAATGCGGGTTAAAAGTACAAGCATCCATTTGTTCTCAAGGTATTTTGTATGGTTTTTACTGGGAACTTTCATGTAGTAAAGTGCAACTGGAATCATGGCTAATGAAATGAAGAATAATGCCATGATATTGATTCCTGCAACAATACCAAATTCCTTCAGCAGGGCACTTTTAGTAAGTGCAAATACAGCAAATCCCACCGCAGCACTGATATTACAAAAGAGTGTAACCACGCCCATTTTACCAACCATTTCTTCAAGTGATTTTCTTTTGTCGCCGGTTCTTAAATAACTTGTATGGTATTTATTGATGAAGTAAATACAGTTTGGAATTCCAATTACTACAATCAGTGGTGGAATCAATGCAGTTAGCAATGTTATCCGAAATCCCATTAGGTGAATGGTGGCCAGGCTATAAACAACCCCTACAATAACTACTGAAAGCGATAGTAGCATTGTGCTGAATGACCTGAAAAAAATAAGGAGTATAAGTGCAGATAACAAAAGGGAGCCTAGCAAAAACCACTTCATTTCATTTGCAATCTTGGCTGCAACATTGGTTCTTATAAGGGGCAGTCCACTCAAATGTATATTTAAGTTATTCTCTTTTTTAAACTGCAATGTTGCATCTTCAATGTTTTTAATTACCAATTCTCTTGACTTGGAGTTGATTAACTCTTTCTTGATCCTGATTCCAATTAAAAACGCATTGGTTTCAGGGTTGTAGAGTAAGCCTTTGTAAAATGGTAGCGACTTAAAAATAGACGCAAGGCTATCAATTGATTGCTGATCTTGAATTGAATCTGGAAATATTTTTACAGCATCGAGTTTTTGGGTGCTTTCATTTTTTTTGAGTGTAATTGCACCCGGAATGGAGAGGATATCTTCAACGCCATTGATTTCTTTTAACTTTCTTTGAAATGCGGAAAGTTCATTAAAGAAAGGGGCCTTGAAAACATCATTGCTTATGAATCCGATTGTTACCAAATTCCCGTCCTCACCAAATCTTTTCTTGAACTCGAGATATGTCTTATATTTTACATTGTCGGTGGGTATTGCTCTCGAAAAATCATAACTGAGCTCGACCTTGCTGGCTTCGTATGAAAGTAATGCCGTTATTATTATGATTACGGCAACAATTTTTTTGCGGTTGTTCAGTACAGCTTTACCAAGTGCCTGCCACATAATGTTAATTTCATGCAAAGGAAAGAAATTTAAGCCGACCCATACCAATCTTTTTATATATGATTCAGAGGCGGTTCTTATTTGTTATTTTTACATGATGAAGCGGCTGTTGTTTATTTCTCTATCCTGCGCCCTTGTTTTTCAATTGAAAGGGCAATCACTCCCTCCAATAGGACAGTGGAGAGAGCATGTTCCCTTTTCAAACACTTTTCACGTTGTTTATTCCGCTGGCCTAGTTTATTCAGTTTCCCCTTTTGGATATATCATTTACGACCCAGTAAAAAAAGAAATACAGCGGAAGACCAAGGTGAATGGACTAAATGGTTCACGTATAATAAAGTTTGCAAAAGATCCTGCCTCTGAAAAAATTGCAGTGGTATATTCTAATTCAAACATGGATATCATTGAAGGAGATAAGGTATTTAATATCCCTGATATTTTTTTGAAAGTAACGGCGTCCGACAAAACAGTTAATAACCTTACTTGGCAAAATAATCTCTTGTATGTATCTACCAACCTTGGAATTATTGTAGTTGATCCAGCAAAAAAGGAAATAAAAGATACCTATAAAGTAGGACCTCAATTACCTGAATCAAGAGTAAATCAGGTTGCATTCTTGGGTACCAACATATATGCTGCAACTTCTAGTGGGGTAAAAAAAACAATACTGAATGTTCAATGGCCCGGAAACATCAACGATTGGATATTGGAAACAGACGATATTCTTACTAATGGCGAATGCTCAACAATATTGAATTGGCAAGGGAACCTTGTAGTTCAAAAACAAGATGCTGTTTTTATAAAGTCCGGTACAAGTTGGAAAATTTTATTTACATCTCAACAACCAATTAGTGCAATTAATACAAGTGGTGATAAACTTTTTATCATGCTTACTAGAGGCGGAGTAGGCTCGATTTTGCAATTTACAACTCCAACTAGTGGTTATCAAACGATTAATGCTGCTCTTCTTTCTTCGCCATTATATTGCGCTGTTTCATCGGATGGTCTTTGGGTAGCTGATCAACAAAATGGCCTTCTTAAAATAAATGGCTTGAATACAGAGAAGATTAAGGTTGATGCACCAGCAAATATTGCAAAAGGGGACGGCAGGTATTTTAATGGAGAGATCATTGCCTCATCCGGTTCTATTAATTTAGATTGGCAAGGCGACCTCAAACCTCATGGCTTTTTTATTTTTGATGGAAACAATTGGAAGAATTACAATAAGCAGGAAGGGCTGTTACCTGATTCCATATTGGACATAGTGGATGTAGTGAGAAATGCTTCAAATGATAAATTATATGCTGCATCATTTGGGGGCGGACTTGTAGAACTTGATAAAGAAAAAATTAAAATATATAAACAAGGGTCGCCAATTTCTTCTTCAATTAATGCACCTGGAAAATATTTGGTTGGCGGATTGGCAATGGATCAAAAGCAACATCTATGGGTTACAAACTCCGGTTCAGCACAAAGTTTGTTGGTAAAAAAAAGTGATGAAACCTGGAATTCTTTTAGCATTCCATTTTTATATTCAGACTATTCAGTGGGTAAAATCATGATAGATGGCTCTAATAGAAAATGGATTATTTCACCGAAAGGAAATGGCGTTTTTTGTTTTGATGATAAGGGCACAATTGATCAAAAAAATGATGACAATTGGAGGTTTTTTCAACAAAGTAAGGGCAAGGGTAACCTGCCATCATCGAATGTGTTAAGTATTGCAGAAGATAGAAATGGATTTATTTGGATTGGTACGGATAAGGGAATCGGAATAATTCAGTGCATCAATAATATTTTCAATGCTAGCGGATGCGAAGCAATACTGCCTGTAGTAAAGCAAGATAATTTTAATGGGTTACTCTTCAGTGAAGAATCAGTTAACGACATCGCTGTTGATGGAGCAAACAGGAAATGGGTGGCTACAAATAATGGTGTTTGGCTTATATCACCTGATGGACAACGTATTATTTACCGTTTCAATGAATCTAATAGTTATTTATTAGGCAATCAGGTTTTTCAAATCGTAGTTCAAGAGAAAACCGGCGAAGTTTTCTTTTTTACTGAAAATGGTATCTGCTCGTTTGTAAGCACAGCAACAGAACCGACTACAGAAAAATCACGTCCTGTTGTGTTTCCAAATCCTGTCCCTCCTGGCTATAGCGGATCCATTGCCATTAGGGGTTTGAATGATAATGCTTGGGTAAGAATAACTGAGTTAGATGGCAAGCTTGTTTTTCAGACTAGGTCACTTGGTGGACAGGCTATATGGGATGGCCGAACCTATAAAGGCGAAAAAGTGAGCAGTGGCGTGTATCTCGTAATGGTTTCCGATGAATTCAATGAACAACAACTAGCCACTAAAATTTTCTTCATAAAATAAATATTTATAGTGATTCATAAATCGAAAGGGATTGTTATTAGGAGTGTTAAGTATGGTGAAACATCACTTGTGGTATCTATTTATACTGAGCTATTTGGTTTGCAACAATATTTAGTTAATGGCGTGCGAACAACAAAAAAAAATACAGGCATATCAGCAAATCAATTACAGGTAGGTAATATTCTTGATATGATAGTGTATCAGAATGAGAAAAATACACTGCAACGTATAAAAGAATGTAAACAGGCGGTGCATTTCCAAAGCCTGTTTGTGGATGTAAAGAAAAATTCAATCATGTTGTTCATGATTGAGATTTTACAAAAGTGTATCAGACAGCCAGACGCGCATCCAGATTTGTTTTTTTTCATCGAGGATATGCTTAATGGATTGGATAGCAGTACTTCAAAACAGTATGTTCATATCCCCATTTTTTTCTTGTTGAACCTAGCTCATTTTTTTGGATTCAAAATGTTGGACAATTATGATATTCATAATGAAATACTTGATCTGAATGAAGGGAAGTATATTGATTCACTTCCTTCACATCAACAGGCATTACTTAAGCCACATAGTATTTCAATATCTCAGTACCTTAAAGTCTTGCAGTTATCTGATTTGGAGGAAATTAAGTTTAACCGCCAGCATCGTTCTGAATTATTGAATGCATGTATTACCTATTACGATTTGCATATTCAACCATTTGGAGTTATTCGATCCTTGCTAGTGATTAGAGCAGTGTTAGAGGATTAATTAAAGTAATCTTGTTGGATGTAATTCGTCGTCTAATAAAACAATACCGGGCTTTTTCCCTTTCTCAAAGCTACCCAGGATATCATCTCTTTCAAGCGCCTTTGCTCCATTGATGGTCGCCCATTGTAATATTGTTTGAAGTGGGATGGTGGGAATATTTTTTCTAATTGCCTTTATCTCTGCAGCTATACTTAATTGCCAGTTGCTGCTATAGCTGTCTGTTCCAATTACGATATGTGCATCGTTTTCCATCAGCATCCTAATAGGGGGCATTTTGTTTTCAATGTATAAATTCGCATTGACGCAAAGGCAAAAATGGATCCCTGCAAGTTTTTCTCTTGAATAGTTAATAGCAAAAAGAATATCCTCTTCAGGAATAAAAGTGTTGTGCACTAGTAAAATTCGTTGATGCCGGTTGAATAATGGCAAATAGGATCTTAGTGAAGACATTCCTGTTATTGGAAAAGGACTTTTTTCTAATCCAAATTTCCCAAGAAATTTCATATAATCTCCAGTTCCGCTTTTGTACAACTCATCCTCTGCCTGATTTTCCTGATTGTGAATTGAAATGACCTTGTTGGCAGTCATTTCATTGATCATATTAAATGTGCTTTTGCTTACTGAGTAGGGAGCATGTGGCACAAGGGAAGATTTAAATTGGTGATTTTCTGAAGTGGTTGCTTTTTCAAACTCAGCAAGCACTCCTGAGTAGTGACCAATCATCTGACTGGCTTTTTCATCAGTAAAGCTCAAGACCTCCACAAAATTATTCCATAGAATCTTGCTCTTTATTTTAGTACTTATAGTGTTAGCGGTATTGCCAATATCTCCAACAGCCACGATACCACCTTCCCACATTTCCTGTTCTGCCTTTTCTATTCGATCAAGTATGACATCCATGGGGAAATCCCTTTTTCCTACTACGTCAAGCAAGAATGGAATCAAACCTGTATGTGGTGGAATAACATCTTTAAGATGACTTAATTCAAGGTGGCAATGGGCATTGATAAATCCAGGGCTCAGGATGCCCTTGAATTTTTTAATGTCATCGCCCGCTGATGCTTCTGGTAAGATCTCTACAATACTGCCAGTGCTGTCTGCTATCAGCACATGCGTTCCGTCGAGGATTTCATATCCATCGAATATTTTTTCAGCCTGGAATTTGAAGTAATTCATCTTATTAAAAAGAGTAACTTTGCAGCCAAATTTACAGATAAATAACGGACAGCGGTCCATACTAATATATGCTTGACAAACTGGAGGCCATCAAGGCCAAATTTGATGATATAGGCGTTGCCCTCACCAATCCCGAGGTGGTTAATAACAATAAAAAGTATGAACAGCTTAGTAAGGAATATCGAAGCCTGGAAAAAATAGTTATTGCTTACAACGAGTATAAAAGACTATTGTCGGACCTTGATTTTAACCGAGAAGCATTGATGGGAGATGACGAAGAGTTGAGGGACTTGGCTAAGAGTGAGTCTACTGAACTTGAACAGCGCAAAGATCAAATCGAAAAGCAGATCAGGAATATGTTGATTCCAAAAGATCCGCAAGACGATAAAAATGCAATTATTGAGATCAGGGCTGGTACAGGTGGAGATGAAGCTTCACTTTTCGCAGGAGATCTTATGCGGATGTACTTGCGATATTGTGAAGGGAAGGGTTGGAAAACTGCCTTGCTTTCCGAAAATGAAGGAACCATGGGTGGTTATAAAGAAGTTCAAATTGAAGTGACCGGTGATGAGGTATATGGGACATTAAAATTTGAAAGTGGCGTACACCGTGTGCAGAGGGTTCCAGATACAGAGGCAAGCGGACGTGTACATACCAGTGCTGCTACTGTTGCAGTAATGCCAGAAGCAGAAGAGGTGGACTTGGATATCAAGGAAAGCGATGTAAAGATGGAAACTTCAAGAAGTGGAGGAGCTGGAGGTCAGAATGTAAATAAAGTTGAGACCAAGGTAATGCTAACCCATATTCTAACCGGCACTGTTGTTATTTGTCAAACGGAAAGAACCCAGCTTGGCAACCGGGAGAAGGCTATGCAAATGCTTCGTACAAGGTTGTATGAAGAGCAGGTTCGTAAACAGGAAGATGAAATATCCCGTCACCGTAAGAGCCTGGTAAGCACAGGCGACAGATCAGCTAAAATCAGAACCTATAATTTCCCCCAAGGCAGGGTTACAGACCATCGAATTGGAATGACATTGTATAATATTCAGGATGTATTGAATGGCAATCTATCTGAATTGATTGATGCCCTCCAGTTTGCAGAAAATGCTAGCAAGCTAACTCAGTAGGCCGCTCTTTTGGCTAAGTTCCTGTGAAAAAATAGATTCCCTTTTTAATTCCCCTTTAACAATCTTCTTGGTACTTCAAGCGTCTATATATTGTGTATGGATAGCAATTCCCTTTTATTTTTTTGTGATTTATTAACAAAAGCTGAGATGGAATCGCAGATTCTTCGCATCTAGCAATTATAAGAGTTAAGAGTTTCTCATAAGCAGTTAGTTTTGGTTACGGCCCCTATTTCCATAGGGGCTTTTTTTAGCCAATAAACCCATCAGTGTGCCAACAGCATCAGCCAAGCCATCCATGAGTGAAAAGTTTCTTTCAGTAAAATATTTTTGAACAAACTCCATGCCCAAGCCATAAAAAGAACCTATGAACAATATGGTCAGGAATAAAGATTTCCCTTTTAGCGGATATTTTAATGAAAAAAATGAAAACCATAGAAAAGCGAAAACTGCAAATAAAATAGCATGAACGAATTTGTCAGCATTCGGAATTTCATTTACGCTGGCTCCATCAATGCTTTTTGTTGGCATTACAAGTAAAATGAATATCACCAGGGTCCAAATAATGGATGGCCAAATACTTGCGAACAAGTTTTTCATAGCCTAAGCTCCGATAAGGGCTTTGTAGTCCTCTACTGATAAAAGATTTTCTATTTGAGAAGGGTCAGCAATCGTCATTTTTACCATCCATCCCGCACCGTATGGATCTTGGTTTACCAACTCAGGCTGTTGATCAAGTGTGCCATTTTTTTCTGTTAGGGTTCCAGAAACTGGAAGAAAAAGATCACTAACAGTTTTCACGGCTTCCACGGTTCCGAATACCGCTTCAGCTTTCATTTCTTTTCCAATTGAATCAATATCTACATAGATGATATCACCCAATTCGCCTTGCGCAAATTCAGTAATGCCAATTGTTGCTACATTGCCTTCTACAGAAATCCATTCGTGTTCTTTTGTATACTTTAGGTTTTCGGGGAAATTCATCTTCGTTATTTTTTTACAAGTTTACATATTTTTTTTGGCTAGTGCATTACAATCTTTTCAATTCACAAAGATCGCTTGATTAATCTTGTTTTTTGAATCCTAATATCTTCTAAAGGCTTGTCTCCTTTTCCCATACCTGTTGTTTTTACTGATGCAATCGCATCCAGTACATCATAGCCAGTTATCAGTTCTCCAAAAACAGTATAATGTTGATCGAGTTGTGGAGTACCACCATTTATTTTGTAATAATCCCTATGTTCCTTCGGCAACTTTATTCCTTCCAATCGGAATGTTTCTACTGAGTCTAATCCTTTATCGTTAAATGTTTTTCCTTGCACAATATAAAATTGTACCCCGCTGCTAGCCCTGCTTGGATTTACATCATCTCCCATTCTCGCAGCTGCTATTACGCCCCTTTTGTGAAATAAGGTTTTATTGAACTCTGCAGGAATGGTATAATCCTTTAGTATTTTGGTGCTATCATATGTTGATTTTGTTTTTTCATCACCAGCCTGTATCATAAAACCTTCAATGACCCTGTGAAAACAGATGTTTTCATAATAGTTGGATTTTATCAAACGAATGAAATTATCTCTGTGAAGCGGTGTTGAATCATTAAGTCTCAGAATCAATTTTCCTTTGCTCGTCATCATCAATATATCTTTTTTCTGATCTGCTTTTTTCACTTTTACAAGGGGCTGAGCAAATAGGCTATTTACACAAATGACAACAATTATAAATGTAATAGATAAATTAATACGCATAAGAGGAGTTAAAAATCTTGTTGAGAAAAATAAAACAAGACATGGTCTTTCATGAAGTTCTCTTGTTCAATCAATTCCATGGGTACTAGTTCTTTTATTTGTTTGAAGTGAGGCCAGCCCTCTTCATCCCAGCCCTCGTGTTCATAATAACCACTTGGAATGAGTATCGTACACACTGCAACATGCATCAGGTCTTGTTTTTGTTCCTTGGTAAAACGATGGCCCGCACCCCTTACTTCCTGTATTCCAATAAGAAAGAGTATGGACTCCAGATCGGGCTTCTTGCCAAAATGGTTGATCAGTTTCTCTTCGAGCTTCCACCACCGGGCTTGTAAGTCATCAGATAATATCATTTTGCAAATCTAATCAAGATCAGCGTACATATTACAAATGCCTCCATACAAGCTCTCAAGCTCTTTGTGTATATTTGTCAAAATTTTCTAGGCATGCTTCAGCTCGCAATGATTCGAAATAATAAGGAGGCCGTATTGGCAGGATTGAAAAAGAAAAACTTTCCAGAACCAGCCATAATTGACCTAGTTATATCAATGGATGACCAGCGCAAGGCCCTTCAAGTACAGTCTGATGAGCTATTAGCTCAACGCAATGCTGTTTCAAAATCAATTGGTGCGTTGATGGCGCAGGGCTCTAAAGATGAGGCAGAAACCCAAAAAGCCGTTGTATCAACTTTAAAGGAAAAAATCGATCTACTAGCTGTTGAATTGGCTGCTTGTGAAGAGAAGCTTCACCAAGCACTTGTCAAATTGCCAAACATACCAACAGCTATTGTGCCTCCTGGAAAGACTCCTGAAGAAAATGAAAATATACGTGAAGGCGGCAGTATTCCCGTTCTTCATAAAGAGGCAGTTCCGCATTGGGACCTCATTACTAGATATGACCTTGTTGATTTTCAAACTGGTGCAAAGCTTACTGGAAGTGGTTTTCCCCTTTACAAAGGACTTGGCGCAAAATTGCAACGAGCATTAACGCAGTATTTTTTGGATTTCAATACAACGGCCGGCTATACTGAATACCTTCCACCATTGATGGTTAATGAGGCTTCAGCTTATGGAACAGGCCAACTTCCTGATAAGGAAGGTCAGATGTATCACATGACTGCTGATAACTACTATTTGATACCTACATCTGAAGTTCCTCTGACAAATATATATCGTGACGAAATCGTTCCGCAATCATCTTTACCAATTAAAATGACTGCGTTCACACCCTGTTTTCGGAGAGAGGCCGGTAGCTTTGGAAAAGATGTGAGGGGATTGAATCGTGTTCACCAATTTGACAAGGTAGAGATTGTAAACCTCACCCTTGCTGAAAATAGTTATAAAGTTTTAGATGAAATGGTTCTACATGTAGAAAAAATGATTCAATCGCTCGAGCTACCATACCGCATTCTTAGGTTATGTGGAGGTGACATGAGTTTTGCATCTGCACTTACATATGATTTTGAAGTATTCAGTGCAGGACAGCAGCGATGGTTGGAAGTTAGTTCTGTATCCAATTTTGAATCCTTCCAAACAAATAGAATGAAGATCAGAACAAAAGATGAAAGTGGAAAAACGCAATTGCTGCATTCTTTAAATGGAAGTGCACTTGCATTGCCACGCATCCTTGCTTCAATTCTTGAGAACAACCAAACTGCTTCTGGTATTAATATCCCCCTTGTGTTAAGACCTTATTTTGGCGCCGATATAATTTCTTAACCAGCCTGATTCAGTCGGTCTATTTTTCTATTCATAATCCTAAACCATATCGGTGGAAATAATGAAAGAATCATCATGCCAGGATATCCAGTAGGCATTTGTGGTGCTTCTTCATGATTCCTTAAGATCTGGTATTTTCTACTTGCAAGGTAATGGTGGTCACTGTGCCTTGAAAGTTCGAAAAGCATGAGCCGACCAAGAATGTGATTGCTGTTCCAGCTATGTTGAGGCATTGCGCGTTCATATTGTCCTGATGAAGCAAGCTTTCTTTCAAGTCCGTAATGTTCAATGTAATTTACTGTTTCGAGCAATAAAAATCCAATTGTTGCAGCGGCCATGAATGCCATCATAATTTTCAATCCAAAAATAAAATAGATAATTACAACGAGTGCAAGTTGAAGTAGTTGGAATTGAATCATTTGGTTTGAAAAATGAAAAATCGGCTTACCTTTTTTTTGCTGGTCTTCACCTGCAATGTGACATGCGGATAAAAACCCCATGATTACTGTTCTAAAATAAAAAAGGTAGATAGGCTCTCCTCTTCTTGCACTACTTGGATCTTCAACAGTTGATACGTTTTTATGATGTCCCTTATTGTGTTCAATATAAAAATGCATGTAAAGAGAAGTAAGTAGCAAAGCCTTTGCCATATTGCGTTCGTAGAGATTTCTCCTATGTCCAAGTTCATGGCCAACATTGATTCCGAAAGTGCCACATAACAATCCCATCACGGCTATTCTTCCTATATACTCAATAGTAGTTAAGGTTGTGTCTTGAAGAGAGATTAGGAAAAAGACCAGGGCTGCATATTGGAACGGCACCATGAGGTAGAGCCAAATGTCATATAGCTTATCTTCTTTGGCTACTTGTTCTTCAGCCTCACTCATATTTTTCTCTTTTGGATTGATTAGTAATTCAACAATAGGCATAAAAGCAAAAGCATATAGCAATGGGGATGCTATAATCCAGCCATGGTTTGTAAATGCGAAATAAGCCAAAATGAAAATACTAAATGGTGCACCAAATTTGATTGATCGAATATTCATAGAATGATTTTTTAATGTTTTGTTTCAGGTTTAATTGCAATCCTATATAATATGAATGACATCAAAAGAAACATCATGGTTCCCAGTAAATAATAACCGTTTTCACCAAGTGTTTTAGTAAGCATGTGTTCTGCATTCAATTTTTCAAGTTGTGCTGCAATGGTTTCATTAGCGGAAAGGAATGCAACAATTACACCTGCTATTGCACCACCTGCAACCAATCCTGTTGCGTATAGGTTCCCTTTTCTCAGGTCTTCCTCGCCATCATTTTTTTCATCTTTTTTCTTGTAATCAACCAATCCCCTTATTGCACCACCAATGAAGATGGGAAGTGTTGTTGACAAGGGAAGATATATTCCAATTGCAAAACTCAAGGCTTTTATTCCACACAATTCCATTACAATCGCGATGGCTACTCCAACCAATACAAATTGCCAATCGAGGTTAAATGACAGGATCCCCTTAATTAATGTAGCCATCAAAGTGGCTTGTGGTGCTGCATATTTATCGGTGCCAATTGCATGGTGAATTCCATTCGATAACATTTCTTGTGTCGGTGTATCAAGTATCTTGATGGTAAATCCTATTGCAATGGAAGAAACAATTGCGCCAATAAACAAAGCAATTTGTTGAGAGCGTGGTGTAGCTCCAAGGATATAACCTGTTTTTAAGTCTTGCGATGTTGCACCCGCATTGGCTGCTGCTATACAGATCATGCCACCAACAACCAATGCCATTGGCTCATATAGCTTACCTGTCCAACCAACAGCGATAAATACCAGACAGGTTCCCATAATGGTTGCGATTGTCATTCCTGAAATGGGATTGTTTGAAGAACCAATCAATCCAACAATTCTAGATGATACCGTTACAAAAAACGCACCAAAAATCACTACCAAAACGCCAAGCAACAGCTTGCTAAGAAGACCGTCTCCTGGGACTTGCGGCAGAATTGACATTAACACAATTAAGCCAAGGCTTCCCCAGCCAACAATTTTTACTGAAAGATCTCTTTCGGTTCTGCTTAAATGATTGCTACCTGTACCATTTTTTTGAATGCTTCCAAGGCTCCCCTTAAAAGATGAAATGATTGTTGGAATGGTTTTAATGAGTGTGATAAAACCGCCTGCAGCAACTGCTCCAGCACCGATTTGTCGAACGAATGCCCTATAAATGGCTACTGCATAATCTGCAAATTGATGCGTTAC
This sequence comes from Chitinophaga pinensis, assembly GCA_945866165.1. Taxonomy (GTDB): domain Bacteria; phylum Bacteroidota; class Bacteroidia; order Chitinophagales; family Chitinophagaceae; genus Pollutibacter. Next base: position 13,478 of record CAMBGO010000038.1, read on the forward strand.
GGGATCCCAACCACCCGGACCACCTGCCGTATTAATATCATTTAAATAGCCTAGTTTGATTAACTGATTTGCAACAACATCGGCGGGTACCACGGTAGCAAGTAGGGGATTGAAAACGAACCATGTTAGCACACTTCCGGCGACAAGTACACCACCAATTTTTGGTCCGATGATATAACCAACACCAAGGTATTCTGGTGTTATTTCACCACTCACTTTTGCTGATGGTAAATATTTATTTGCTTGTGAGGTCATATAGGATGGTGTTTCAGCCACCACATGAAAAACTTTTTGAAGAAAGGCATAAGCCGTTGCCATCCCCAATCCTGCAAATGCTGTTTTTGCAAAATCTCCTCCTTTTTCACCTGCTTTCAACACAGAGGCGCATGCAGTGCCTTCAGGATAAGGAAGTGTCTCATGTTCTTTAACTATCAAGGCAGTTCTCAATGGAATCATCATAAGGGTTCCAAGCATACCACCAAATATGGCGAGGGTTAGAATAGTGATATAATTGAAATACTCTCCGCTTGATGTATCGGTTAAGAAAAGAAATCCTGGCAATGTAAATACAACTCCTGCCGCGATGCTTTCACCTGCAGAGCCAGTGGTTTGGATAATATTGTTTTCTAAGATGGTTGTTTTGAGAAAAAATTTACTCAGCGCAATGGCCATCACCGCAATGGGGATGGAAGCTGAAACTGTTAAGCCAGCTTTCAATGCAAGGTATACAGTTGCTGCACCAAAAATGATTCCAAAGCAAGCGCCTGTTATGACAGCCTTCCAGGTGAATTCTTTCATGGCTGTTT